>NZ_PTRI01000027.1:0-56464 GCF_002965965.1 Escherichia sp. MOD1-EC5495 | reverse complement strand
AATCCGTATCTTCGAGTGCCCACACAGATTGTCTGATAAATTGTTAAAGAGCAGTTGCGACGCGGCTTTCAGCTCACTGTCGCGAGGTGGCGTATATTACGCTTTCCTCTTTCAGAGTCAAGCATTTATTTTTGCTTTTCTCTGCCAGGATTCTCAGGAGAATCCCGCTGACCCGGCGGCTTGCTTGCCGTTGTTCCGTGTCAGTGGTGGCGCATTATAGGGAGTTATTCCGGCCTGACAAGCGAAAAATATAAAAACTTTATCGTTCGCTCATTTTTCAGGCAAAACATCTTAAATATAGTCTTTTCCGTCTAACTTATAGACAAAAGCGAGCCCCCAAGGGCTCGCTTTTCTTATTTACTGGACTGCGACAATCCGGTCCTCATTAACTTCCAGGCGGATCACTTTACCCGGAACCAATTCACCAGACAGTATTTGCTGTGCCAGCGGGTTTTCGATTTGCTGCTGGATAGCACGTTTCAGAGGACGTGCACCATAGACCGGATCGTAACCGTTCTCGCTCAGCAGTTTCAGCGCCTCGTCAGAAATGTGGATTTCATAACCACGTTCTTCCAGACGTTTGTACAGACGTTTCAACTGAATCTGCGCAATCGACGCTATGTGCTGTTCACCCAGCGGATGGAAGACCACCACTTCATCGATACGGTTAATGAATTCCGGACGGAAGTTATGGCTTACCACACCGAGCACCAGCTCTTTCATGTGTGCATAATCCAGTTCACCAAAGCGTTCCTGAATCAGATCGGAACCGAGGTTAGAGGTCATAATGACCACCGTATTGCGGAAGTCGACCGTTCTTCCCTGCCCGTCAGTCAGACGCCCATCATCCAGTACCTGCAACAGAATGTTGAAGACATCCGGATGCGCTTTTTCCACTTCATCCAGCAGGATGACGGAATACGGACGACGACGCACCGCTTCGGTCAGGTAGCCACCTTCTTCATAACCGACATATCCCGGAGGCGCACCAACCAGACGAGACACCGAATGTTTCTCCATAAACTCGGACATATCGATACGAACCATCGCCTCGTCGCTATCGAACATAAAGTTCGCCAGCGCCTTACAAAGTTCAGTTTTACCCACACCAGTTGGGCCGAGGAACAGGAATGAACCAATCGGGCGATTTGGATCGGCAAGCCCCGCACGACTACGACGAATCGCGTTAGATACCGCATCAACCGCTTCATTCTGACCAATAACGCGATGGTGCAGTTCTTGCTCCATACGTAGCAGTTTTTCGCGCTCACTTTCCATCATGCGAGAAACCGGAATCCCCGTCCAACGCGCCAGCACTTCAGCAATTTCGGCGTCGGTCACTTTATTACGCAACAGACGCATAGTTTTACCTTCGAGCTGCGTTGCGGCTTCCAGTTGCTTTTCCAGTTCCGGGATTTTGCCGTATTGCAGTTCAGACATCCGCGCCAGGTCACCCACACGGCGAGCCTGTTCAATGGCGATTTTCGCCTGCTCCAGTTCCGCTTTAATAGTCTGCGTACCAGAGAGCGATGCTTTCTCTGCTTTCCACTCTTCTTCTAACTCGGAGTACTGACGTTCTTTGTCGCTCAGTTCTTCGTTGAGCATATCCAGGCGTTTTTTACTGGCTTCATCAGACTCTTTCATTAACGCCTGTTGTTCCAGTTTGAGCTGGATGATACGACGATCGAGTCGGTCGAGTTCTTCCGGTTTTGAGTCTATCTGCATACGAATGCTGGATGCCGCTTCATCGATCAGGTCGATGGCTTTATCCGGCAACTGACGATCAGCAATGTAGCGATGAGACAACGTCGCCGCAGCAACAATTGCCGGGTCAGTAATTTGTACATGGTGGTGCAGTTCGTAACGTTCTTTCAGGCCACGCAGAATAGCAATGGTGTCTTCCACCGTTGGCTCGGCGACAAATACTTTCTGGAAGCGACGTTCCAGCGCAGCATCTTTTTCGATGTACTGGCGATATTCGTCCAGCGTCGTGGCACCCACGCAGTGCAGTTCACCACGAGCCAACGCCGGTTTCAGCATGTTCCCGGCGTCCATTGCGCCATCGGCTTTACCCGCGCCGACCATAGTATGTAATTCGTCGATAAACAGGATGACGTTGCCTTCCTGTTTAGCGAGATCGTTCAGTACGCCTTTTAAACGTTCTTCAAACTCACCGCGATATTTTGCCCCGGCCACCAGCGCGCCCATATCCAGTGCCAGTACGCGGCGGCCTTTCAGCCCTTCCGGCACTTCGCCATTGATAATACGCTGCGCCAGACCTTCAACGATGGCAGTCTTACCAACGCCTGGTTCACCAATCAGTACCGGGTTATTTTTAGTACGACGTTGCAGCACCTGAATGGTACGGCGAATTTCTTCATCACGACCAATCACCGGATCGAGTTTGCCCTGCTCGGCTCGTTCGGTGAGGTCAATGGTGTATTTTTTCAAAGCCTGACGTTGGTCTTCGGCTCCTTGATCGTTCACGCTTTCACCTCCACGCATTTGTTCAATCGCTTGAGTAATGTTGGCGGTGGTCGCCCCTGCTGCTTTCAGGATGTCGGCCAGCGTGCCGCGAGACTCAAGTGCCGCCAGAACGAACAGTTCTGACGAAATAAAATTATCACCACGTTTTTGCGCCAGCTTGTCGCAAAGATTAAGAACGCGCACCAGATCCTGTGAAGGCTGGACATCGCCACCCGTACCTTCAACCTGCGGTAAACGATTTAATGCCTGATTGATATCTGTGCGCAACTGGCCAGCATTAATGCCAGCGGATGTTAATAAAGGGCTAACCGAACCCCCTTCCTGATTCAGCAGGGCGCTCATTAAATGAAGTGGTTCGATGAATTGGTTGTCGTGCCCGAGTGCAAGTGATTGGGCATCGGCAAGAGCAAGCTGGAATTTATTAGTAAGACGATCCAGACGCATAACTCCTCCCATAACGGATCAAAGTTGCTACTGGAGATTAAATGAGGTCATCCCTCAATTATTCAAGGTTATTGACCAGATTAATGTGAAAAGAAAATCACGCGTACCGGATCGTCTTGATTCTTTAGGTTATATCAGCCAAATGAAACTTGCCATACGACCCGTGGTCTTGTCGCGACGATAAGAGAAGAAAGTCTCATTTTCCGTGAATGTACAGCGGTCGCCGCCGAAAATTTGCTCAACACCAACGCTCGCCAGACGCTGGCGGGCAAGCTGATAAATATCCGCCAGATACTTATCACCATGCTGAATAAAAGCTGCACTCGCTTTGGCGTCTACTGCCATAAATGCCTCGCGAACTTCCGCCCCCACTTCAAACGCGCGTGGACCGATTGCTGGCCCTAACCAGGCGAGAATATTTTCTGGATTATCAGCAAAACAGGAAACCGTCTCTTCCAGCACCCCAGCACACAGCCCACGCCAACCAGCATGGGCTGCAGCCACTTCCGTTCCCGCACGATTACAAAACAGCACGGGCAGGCAGTCGGCAGTCATCACAGCACAAACCGTGCCGGGCGTGTTGCTATAAGAGGCATCCGCTCGTTTTGAAGCATAAGGTTCGCCAGTAAGCTTAAGCACATCTTTACCGTGCACCTGCTCAAGCCAAACCGGTTTTGAAGGCAAATTGCCCGCAGCAAAAAGCCGCTTGCGATTCTCCTCAACGTGATCCGGGTTATCGCCACAATGGGCGCCGAGGTTGAGCGAGTCGTAAGGCGGCAAGCTCACGCCGCCGATACGGGTAGAGCTACAAGCCGCAACACCTTTTGGCAGCGGCCACTGCGGGACAATCAGCTTACTCATAACCAGTCAACTTCATCCTTATGCTCTTCGAAATCGGCGCGCATCACCTCAATCAGCTCCACCATATCTTGTGGAATAGGCGCATGCCATTCCATTTCGATGCCGGAGATTGGGTGATAAAGACGCAGCATGGTTGCATGAAGCGCCTGGCGGTCAAACTTACGCAGCGTGGAGATAAATGCTTCCGAAGCCCCTTTTGGCGGACGCGGACGACCACCATAAACCGGATCGCCCACCAGCGGATGGGTGATATGCGCCATATGCACGCGGATCTGGTGCGTACGTCCAGTTTCCAGACGCAACCGCAGACGCGTGTGCACACGGAAGTGTTCCATGATGCGATAGTGAGTCACCGCCGGTTTGCCCATCGGATGCACCGCCATGTGAGTACGTTTGGTCGGGTGGCGGCTGATTGGTTCATCTACTGTACCGCCAGCGGTCATATGACCAATTGCCACCGCTTCATACTCACGAGTAATTTCACGCCTTTGCAAAGATTCGACTAAACGCGTCTGAGCCGGAACGGTTTTTGCCACAACCATCAGACCAGTGGTGTCTTTATCCAGACGATGGACAATGCCCGCACGTGGAACATCAGCAATGGGCGGATAGTAATGAAGCAACGCATTCAATACCGTGCCATCCGGGTTACCCGCACCAGGATGTACCACCAGGTCGCGCGGTTTATTAATGACGATGATATCTTCATCTTCATAGACGATATCCAGCGGGATATCCTGCGGTTCAAAACGTGCTTCTTCTTCAATCTCAGCGTTGATGGCAACCTGCTCGCCACCCAATACTTTTTCTTTCGGCTTATCACAAACTTTGCCGTTAACCAGCACGCGCTGGTCGAGGATCCATTCTTTTATCCGCGAACGTGAATAATCCGGGAACATTTCGGCCAAAGCCTGATCTAAGCGTTGTCCGAGTTGGTTTTCGGACACCGTTGCAGTGAGCTGTACTCGTTGTGCCATATATACTGCTTCTTCGTTTATCGTTGGGGTTTTACGGCTTTGCCGTTTAATATAGTGTGCTATTGTAGCTGGTCTTAACCGGGAGCAGGAACAGAGAATCTCCCGTATTACATTTTGAGGAAAGTCAAAACGTCATGACGCGCATGAAATATCTGGTGGCAGCCGCCACACTAAGCCTGTTTTTGGCGGGTTGCTCGGGGTCAAAGGAAGAAGTACCTGATAATCCGCCAAATGAAATTTACGCGACTGCACAACAAAAGCTGCAGGACGGTAACTGGAGACAGGCAATAACGCAACTGGAAGCGTTAGATAATCGCTATCCGTTTGGTCCGTATTCGCAGCAGGTGCAGTTGGATCTCATCTACGCCTACTATAAAAACGCCGATCTACCGCTAGCACAGGCTGCTATCGATCGTTTTATTCGCCTCAACCCGACTCATCCGAATATCGATTATGTCATGTACATGCGTGGCCTGACCAATATGGCGCTGGATGACAGTGCGCTGCAAGGGTTCTTTGGCGTTGACCGTAGCGATCGCGATCCTCAACATGCACGAGCTGCGTTTAGTGACTTTTCCAAACTGGTGCGCGGCTATCCGAACAGTCAGTACACCACCGATGCCACCAAACGTCTGGTATTCCTGAAAGATCGCCTGGCGAAATATGAATACTCCGTTGCCGAGTACTATACAGAACGTGGCGCATGGGTTGCCGTCGTTAACCGCGTAGAAGGCATGTTGCGCGACTACCCGGATACCCAGGCTACGCGTGATGCGCTGCCGCTGATGGAAAATGCATACCGTCAGATGCAGATGAATGCACAAGCTGAAAAAGTAGCAAAAATCATCGCCGCAAATAGCAGCAATACATAACAGAATTCTGAGACGCAAAACGGCAGCCCTTAAGCTGCCGTTTTTTTATTCTATAACAACCGTGACTGAAGCTATTTAGTCGCGACCGATCTCATCAAATATGGCTCGGTTTGAGACATTCCTCAAGTAAAAAAACACCTCTTCCTGCGATTTCTCACAAAAAAGCTTCGTTGACAAAAAGTGACAAAATTATGAGATTTCCATCACATATTTTGACATCAGGAACGGTATGCTGAATTCACCAAGACGGGAAGACAAGAGGTAAAATTTATGACAATGAACATTACCAGCAAACAAATGGAAATTACTCCGGCCATCCGCCAACATGTCGCAGACCGTCTCGCCAAACTGGAAAAATGGCAAACACATCTGATTAATCCACATATCATTCTGTCCAAAGAGCCACAAGGGTTCGTTGCTGACGCCACAATCAATACACCTAACGGCGTTCTGGTTGCCAGTGGTAAACATGAAGATATGTACACCGCAATTAACGAATTGATCAACAAGCTGGAACGGCAGCTCAATAAACTGCAGCACAAAGGCGAAGCACGTCGTGCCGCAACGTCGGTGAAAGACGCCAACTTCGTCGAAGAAGTTGAAGAAGAGTAGTCCTTTATATTGAGTGTATCGCCAACGCGCCTTCGGGCGCGTTTTTTGTTGACAGCGTGAAAACAGTACAGGTACTGTACTGAAGTCGCTTAAGGAAACAAACATGAAACACACGCCGTTCTTCTTCGCATTCTTTTTTACCTTCCCCTGAATGGGAGGCGTTTCGTCGTGTGAAACAGAATGCGAAGACGAACAATAAGGCCTCCCAAACCGGGGGGCCTTTTTTATTGATAACAAAAAAGGCAACACTATGACATCGGAAAACCCATTACTGGCGCTGCGCGAGAAAATCAGCGCGCTGGATGAAAAATTACTGGCGTTACTGGCAGAGCGGCGCGAACTGGCCGTCGAGGTGGGAAAAGCCAAACTGCTCTCGCATCGCCCGGTACGTGATATTGATCGTGAACGCGATTTACTGGAAAGATTAATTACGCTCGGTAAAGCGCACCATCTGGACGCCCATTACATTACTCGCCTGTTCCAGCTCATCATTGAAGATTCCGTATTAACTCAGCAGGCACTGCTCCAGCAGCATCTCAATAAAATTAATCCACATTCAGCTCGTATTGCTTTTCTCGGCCCTAAAGGTTCCTATTCACACCTTGCCGCACGTCAGTACGCCGCCCGCCATTTCGAACAATTTATTGAAAGCGGTTGCGCAAAATTTGCCGATATTTTTAATCAGGTGGAAACGGGTCAGGCCGACTATGCCGTTGTACCTATTGAAAATACCAGCTCAGGTGCCATAAACGACGTTTACGATCTACTGCAACATACCAGCTTATCGATTGTCGGCGAGATGACGCTGACCATCGACCACTGCCTGCTGGTTTCTGGTACTACAGATTTATCAACCATCACTACAGTCTACAGCCATCCACAGCCGTTCCAGCAATGCAGTAAATTCCTTAATCGTTACCCGCACTGGAAAATTGAATATACCGAAAGTACATCTGCGGCGATGGAAAAGGTTGCACAGGCAAAATCACCGCATATTGCTGCACTGGGGAGCGAGGCCGGCGGCACTTTGTACGGTTTACAGGTACTGGAGCGTATTGAGGCAAACCAGCGGCAAAACTTCACCCGATTTGTGGTGCTGGCACGTAAAGCCATTAATGTGTCTGACCAGGTTCCGGCAAAAACCACGCTGTTAATAGCGACCGGACAACAAGCTGGTGCACTGGTTGAAGCATTGCTGGTACTGCGCAACCATAATCTGATTATGACCCGTCTGGAATCACGCCCGATTCACGGTAATCCGTGGGAAGAGATGTTTTATCTGGATATTCAGGCCAATCTTGAATCAGCGGAAATGCAAAAAGCATTGAAAGAATTAGGTGAAATCACCCGTTCGATGAAGGTATTGGGCTGTTACCCAAGTGAGAACGTAGTGCCTGTTGATCCGGCGTGATGAAATCGTGCCGGGTGATGTCTCCCCCGGCACAAGATGACTACTGGCGACTGTCGTTCGCCTGACGCAATAACACGCGGCTTTCACTCTGAAAACGTTGCGCATAATCGCCAAACCAGTTTTCCACCTTGCGGAAACTGTCGATAAACGCCTGCTTGTCCCCTTTCTCCAGCAGCTCAATTGCCTCGCCAAAACGCTTATAGTAACGCTTGATCAACGCCAGATTACGTTCCGACGACATAATAATATCAGCATATAGTTGCGGATCCTGAGCAAACAGTCGCCCGACCATCGCCAGCTCAAGGCGGTAAATGGGCGAAGAGAGCGCCAGAAGTTGCTCAAGCTGAACATTTTCTTCTGCCAGGTGCAGGCCATAAGCAAAAGTGGCAAAGTGGCGCAGTGCCTGAATAAACGCCATATTCTGATCGTGTTCGACGGCGCTAATCCGATGCAGCCTCGCACCCCAGACCTGAATTTGCTCCAGGAACCATTGATATGCTTCCGGCTGGCGTCCATCGCACCAGACCACCACCTGCTTCGCCAGACTGCCGCTGTCCGGGCCGAACATCGGGTGAAGCCCCAGCACCGGGCCATCATGCGCCGCCAGCATGGCCTGTAACGGTCCATTTTTCACCGATGCCAGATCGACCAGAATACAGTCTTGCGGTAAACGTGGTAATTTGGCGATGACCTGTTCGGTCACATGAATAGGCACACTGACAATCACCATTCCGGCATCGGCAACAATATCAGCCGCTCGTTCCCAGTCATGTTGCTCCAGAATCCGCACCTGATAACCCGAGAGGGTCAGCATCTTCTCGAACAAGCGCCCCATCTGACCGCCACCGCCGACGATAACCACCGGACGCAACGTAGGACAAAGCGTTTTAAACCCTTTGTCGTTCTCACTGGAGTAGGATTCACGCATAACCCGCCGCAGGATATCTTCAATCAGATCCGGCGGCACACCGAGAGCTTCCGCCTCCGCACGACGCGAGGCCAGCATCGATGCCTCGCGCTCCGGAACATAAATAGGCAGTCCAAAGCGACTTTTCACCTCGCCCACTTCAGCAACCAGTTCCAGACGCTTCGCTAATAAATTCAGCAGCTCTTTATCGACTTCATCAATTTGATCGCGTAACGCGGTCAACTCAGCAACCATAATAAACCTCTTAAGCCACGCGTGCCGTCAGCTGCCCGTTCAGATCCTGATGAATCTCACGCAGCAAGGCATCGGTCATTTCCCAGCTAATGCAGGCATCGGTTACGGATACACCGTATTTCATTTCGCTGCGCGGTTGCTCGGAAGACTGATTGCCCTCGTGGATGTTACTTTCGATCATCAGACCAATAATTGAACGATTGCCATCTTTAATCTGGGCAACCACGGACTCTGCCACCGCAGGCTGACGGCGATAATCTTTATTGGAATTACCGTGACTGCAATCTACCATCAGAGACGGACGCAGTCCCGCCTGTTCCATCTCTTTTTCACATTGCGCGACATCTGCAGGGCTGTAGTTCGGCGCTTTACCGCCACGCAGGATCACATGTCCGTCCGGATTCCCCTGAGTTTGTAGCAATGCAACCTGCCCTGCCTGGTTAATACCAACAAAACGGTGTGGCTGGGCGGCAGCGCGCATGGCGTTAATTGCCGTTGCCAGACTGCCGTCGGTGCCGTTTTTAAAACCAACCGGCATAGACAGCCCGGATGCCATTTCACGGTGCGTTTGCGATTCCGTGGTACGAGCACCAATTGCCGACCAGCTAAACAGATCGCCCAGGTATTGCGGGCTATTTGGATCTAACGCTTCTGTCGCCAGCGGCAGCCCCATGCTCACCAGTTCAAGCAGCAATTTACGCGCGATTTGCAGGCCAGCTTCTACGTCAAAAGAGCCATCCATATGAGGATCGTTAATTAACCCTTTCCAGCCGACAGTCGTACGGGGTTTTTCAAAATAGACGCGCATCACCAGATAGAGGCTATCGCTGACCTCTGCGGCAAGAGCTTTAAATCGACGAGCATATTCCAGAGCGGTTTCAGGGTCATGAATGGAGCAAGGCCCACAAACTACCAACAGACGAGGATCGCGCCCGGCGATAATATCTGAAATAGTTTTACGCGAATCAGCAATCTGGGCTTCTTGTTGCTGGCTTAATGGAAAAGCTGCCTTCAACTGTTCCGGGGTCATCAGAACCTGTTCGTCGGTAATGTGTACGTTATTCAGCGCGTCTTTTTGCATGATGGCGATCCTGTTTATGCTCGTTTGCGATAGTTGATCCTCAACGAGGATGACGTAACGATAACACAACAAGTAAAGATTTCAATCCATATTTAGTAAATATTACTTTACACATGCAATTTTAATAAGCTATAAGCCTCCAAATTCGTATAAATAAATTTACACCCTCATTAAAAACAATCCGCTATGCTTTGAAAAAGGAGAGAAAATGATGAAAAAATTTATCGGTCCCTTGTTGGCTTTAGTGGTTTGTGGTTGCCAGATTGATCCTTATACTCACGCGCCAAACTTAACCAGCACCGACTGGTATGATGTTGGTATGGAAGATGCAATATCAGGTATTGCCATAAAAGATCGCGATACATTTAGCGATTCACAGGCTGATCGGGAGGTATACCTTAAAGGATATGCCGAAGGACAAAAGAAAACCTGCCAAACCGACTTTACTTATGCCCGAGGGCTTTCCGGTAAAAGTTTCCCTGCCAGCTGCAACAATGTTGAAAATGCCAACCAACTACATGAAGTATGGCAAAAAGGAGCAGAGGAAAATGCCAGCACGATGCGATTAAATTAACCGGAGCGCCATCAACAAATTAATCATAAGATTTAACTCATTCAAACTTTAATTCTCATCGTGATGACGCCCGCATAAAAGAATGATATTTTAATGAGTATTCTGAAAAAATTATCGATGCATTTCGAGCGACGGTGGTGAGGATCCCTGAATGCGTTTTTCTCACCGGCTGTTTTTACTGCTGATTTCCCTCCTGCCGAGCGCACCATTACTTGCTCAGGAAACCACTGACGCTGCGAAAAATGTGCGCCTGATGGTTTCCGGTATTGTCAGCTACACTCGCTGGCCAGCGTTATCTGGCCCGCCAAAGCTATGTATTTTTTCATCTTCACGTTTTAGTACCGCCCTGCAAGATAATGGCGCGACTTCTTTACCTTATCTGCCCGTCATCATTCACAGCAAACAAGAAGCACTGATTTCAGACTGCAATGGTTTTTATTTTGGCAACGAATCACCGACATTCCAGATGGAATTAATCAAACAATATCCGTCTAAGGCGTTATTATTAATTGCCGAACAAAATGCAGAGTGCATTATTGGCAGCGCCTTTTGTCTGATCATCAACAATAATGATGTCAGATTTGCCGTAAACCTGGATGCCTTATCGCGTAGTGGTGTAAAGGTCAACCCGGATGTCTTAATGCTCGCTCGGAAGAAAAAAGATGGATAACGATAATTCTCTTAATAAGCGACCAACGTTTAAAAGAGCATTACGCAACATCAGCATGACCAGCATCTTTATCACCATGACGCTGATCTGGCTGCTGCTTTCCGTGACGTCGGTACTGACCCTGAAACAATATACGCAAAAAAATCTGGCGCTCACCGCAGCAACCATGACTTATAGTCTGGAAGCAGCGGTCGTTTTTGCCGATGGTCCGGCAGCGACAGAAACCCTGGCCGCGCTGGGGCAGCAAGGTCAATTTTCAACCGCTGAAGTACGTGATAATCAGCAAAATATCATTGCATCCTGGCACTACACAGCCAGAGAACCGGGAGATAGATTCAGTAATTTCATTAGCCACTGGCTCTTTCCCGCACCGGTAATTCAGCCCATTCGCCACAATGGAAAAATCATCGGCGAAGTCCATTTAACCGCTCGCGACAGTTCAATTAGCCATTTCATCTGGTTTTCACTCGCTGTGCTTACCGGTTGTATTCTGCTGGCATCAGGCATTGCAATCACCCTCACCCGCCATTTGCATAACGGACTGGTGGAGGCGCTAAAAAACATTACTGATGTAGTTCATGATGTGCGATCTAACCGCAATTTTTCCCGGCGAGTTTCGGAAGAGCGTATCGCAGAGTTTCACCGCTTTGCCCTCGACTTCAATAGTCTGCTGGATGAAATGGAAGAGTGGCAGCTTCGTTTACAGGCAAAAAATGCGCAACTCTTACGTACTGCCCTGCATGATCCGTTAACCGGCCTGGCTAACCGTGCAGCATTCCGCAACTGCATCAATACGTTAATGAGTGATTCTGCCGTTCGGGAAACCTCAGCTTTACTTTTTCTTGATGGCGATAATTTTAAATATATCAATGACACATGGGGTCACGCGACGGGCGATCAGGTCTTGATCGAGATAGCAACACGGTTAATGGAATTTAGCGGGAAACGGCATCAAGCGTACCGTATAGGAGGCGATGAGTTCGCCATGATTCTGTATGGCGTACTGTCAGAATATGAAGTACAGCGTATCTGTACAGCTCTCACACAAACCTTTCATCGCCCATTCGATCTCCATAACGGTCACCAGACCAGTATGACCTTAAGTATTGGATATGCTCTGACTCGCGAACACGCTTCTGCGGAAAAATTACAAGAGCTTGCCGATCGTAATATGTATCAGGCCAAACATCAGCGCGCCGAAAAGCTGGTGAAATAACAAGGAAATATCTACATGATAAAGCAACTGGTAGCACCTCTGGTTTTCTCCACTCTGATACTGGCTGGTTGCCAGACTCCACAAGGCAAATTCACCCCAGAGCAAGTCGCTGCTATGCAGTCTTATGGTTTTACTGAATCTGCAGGTGACTGGTCGCTTGGCTTATCCGACACTATTTTGTTTGCTAAAAATGACTACAAACTGCTTCCGGAAAGTCAGCAACAAATCCAGACCATGGCGGCAAAACTGACCTCTACCGGGCTAACACACGCCCGTATGGATGGTCACACCGATAACTATGGTGAAGATAGCTACAACGAAGCCTTATCACTGAAGCGAGCGAATGTCGTCGCCGATGCCTGGGCTGAGGGCGGGCAAATTCCGCGTAGCAATCTCACCACTCAAGGTTTAGGGAAAAAATATCCTATAGCCAGCAACAAGACAGCACAGGGCCGGGCTGAAAACCGCCGCGTTGCGGTGGTGATTAGTGCGCCTTAAATACAATTTCAGTAGATAAAAAAAGGGCCAGCCAATTGGCCAGCCCTTCTTAACAGGATGTCGCTTAAGCGAAATCTTAGTTGAGGCGCTCTTTGATACGAGCAGCCTTACCAGTACGCTCACGCAGGTAGTACAGTTTAGCTTTACGAACAGCACCACGACGTTTGACAGAAATGCTGTCAACTACCGGAGAGTGAGTCTGGAAGACACGCTCAACGCCTTCGCCGTTGGAAATTTTACGAACAGTGAATGCAGAGTGCAGACCGCGGTTACGAATAGCGATAACCACGCCCTCGAATGCCTGCAGACGTTTTTTGGAACCTTCAACAACCCATACTTTCACTTCCACGGTATCACCCGGACGGAAGGAAGGTACGTCCTGCTTCATCTGCTCTTGTTCAAGTTGCTTAATAATGTTGCTCATAATTTAATCTCTTATCCTGGGTAAACTGATATTTCGGGGGCTTACGCCATCCCATCATGTTTATGTTGCTGTTGTGCGTGTTCCGTTTTGAACTCCGCCAGCAACCTTGCTTGCTCTTCAGTCAGAGCCAGGTTTTCCAGAAGTTCAGGTCTTCTAAGCCAGGTACGACCCAGCGACTGTTTCAAACGCCAGCGACGTATCTCGGCATGGTTGCCCGACAGTAACACTGACGGAACTTCCATCCCTTCTAACACCTCAGGCCGCGTATAGTGCGGGCAATCCAGCAATCCTTCAGCAAAGGAATCTTCCGTTGCTGATGCTTCGTGACCCAGTACGCCCGGAATAAACCGGGAAACGGAGTCAATCAGCGTCATTGCTGGTAACTCACCACCGCTGAGAACGTAATCGCCGATTGACCATTCTTCGTCAATTTCGGTTTGGATCACGCGCTCATCTATACCTTCGTAGCGACCGCACACCAGAATCAATTTTTGATTCGTTGCCAGTTCGCTGACGCCCGCTTGATCAAGCTTGCGCCCCTGCGGTGACAGATAGATCACCTTAGCGCCTTCACCCGCCGCGCTTTTTGCTGCATGAATGGCGTCCCGTAAAGGTTGCACCATCATTAACATCCCCGGTCCGCCGCCGTAAGGACGATCGTCCACGGTACGGTGCCGGTCATGCGTGAAGTCACGTGGACTCCAGCTCTGGATGCTCAGCAGGCCATTTTTCACTGCCCGGCCAGTTACCCCGTAATCGGTAATTGCGCGGAACATTTCAGGAAACAGGCTAATTATGCCAATCCACATAGCGCCGTCTTTTACCGTTTATCCGGTGGTTTAAAAACCAGGATCCCAATCTACTTCGATTGAACGAGTAGTGAGATCGACTTTCTTGATAACCTGCCCATCGAGGAACGGTACGAGACGTTCCTTGATGCCAAACGCATCTTTCAGGTTTGCCTTAATGACGAGAACGTCATTAGATCCGGTTTCCATCATGTCGACGACTTTACCGAGATCGTAGCCTTCAGTGGTCACTACCTGGCAGCCCATCAGGTCTTTCCAGTAGTAGTCACCCTCTTCAAGCTGGGGCAGCTGCGATGAATCCACGACAATTTCACAATTCGTCAGCAGGTTCGCCGCATCACGATCGTCAACACCTTTCAGCTTGATGATCATGTCCTGATTGTGGTGCTTCCAGCTTTCCAGCTGGACTTGCTGCCACTGACCCGCTTTCTGGATAAACCAGGGCTGATAGTCAAAAATGCTTTCGGCGTCTTCGGTGGAAGAAAACACTCTGAGCCACCCACGAATACCGTAAGACGAACCCATTTTTCCCAAAACGATGGGATCAACAGGTGCTTGCGCGGTGAGTTGTTTGCTCATCATGACCACCGTGACAGATTAAGCTGCTTTGTTTACTTCTTTGATCAGCGCAGCAACGCGATCAGAAATAGTTGCGCCCTGGCCAACCCAGTGAGCGATGCGATCCAGATCCAGGCGAGTGCCTTCTTCTTTTTCGCTAGCGATTGGGTTGAAGAAACCAACGCGCTCGATGAAGCGACCGTTGCGTGCATTACGGCTGTCAGCGACAACAACCTGGTAGAACGGACGCTTTTTAGCGCCGTGACGTGCTAAACGAATAGTTACCATAACATCCTCTTGTGTGAATAAAACAACCGGACCCCATCGAGGAACGGAGTCCGGTGTCATATTAAAAGCCCGAAAATTTTACTGATTTCTGGAGAAAATGCAATCAGCAGTTAATAACTCTGTCGCATAAGGTCATTTAGCGACCAGGAAATCCCGGCGGCATCATCCCTTTCATGCTTCTCATCATCTTCGCCATTCCGCCCTTCTTCATTTTCTTCATCATGCGCTGCATGTCGTCGAACTGCTTCAGAAGACGGTTAACGTCCTGTACCTGCATACCGCAACCGGCAGCGATACGGCGTTTACGCGAACCTTTGATGATTTCTGGCTTAGCGCGCTCTTTCATCGTCATCGAGTTGATGATGGCTTCCATACGCACCAGCACTTTATCGTCCATTTGCGATTTCACGTTATCCGGGATCTGCCCCATGCCCGGCAGCTTGCCCATCAGGCTAGCCATGCCGCCCATATTTTTCATCTGGCGCAGCTGCTCAAGGAAATCGTTAAGATCGAAGCCGTCGCCTTTTTTCAGCTTGCTGGCTAACTTCTCTGCCTGCGCGCGGTCAACTTTACTTTCGATATCTTCGATCAACGACAGAACATCGCCCATGCCGAGAATACGGGAAGCGATACGGTCCGGGTGGAACGGTTCCAGCGCCTCTGTTTTCTCGCCAACACCGAGGAACTTGATAGGCTTGCCGGTAATATGGCGAATAGAAAGCGCCGCACCGCCACGCGCATCGCCGTCCACTTTGGTCAACACTACGCCGGTAAGCGGTAACGCTTCATTGAATGCTTTCGCCGTATTGGCGGCATCCTGACCGGTCATGGCATCAACCACAAACAGGGTTTCAACCGGATTAATCGACGCGTGGACTTGTTTGATCTCGTCCATCATCGCTTCGTCAACGTGCAGACGACCGGCGGTATCCACCAGCAGCACGTCGTAGAATTTCAGCTTAGCTTCTTTCAGCGCCGCGTTAACGATATCAACCGGCTTCTGACCAACATCTGAAGGGAAGAAATCGACGCCTACCTGTTCAGCCAGCGTCTCAAGCTGTTTGATTGCCGCCGGGCGATAAACGTCGGCAGAAACCACCAGCACTTTCTTCTTGTGCTTCTCGCGCAGGAACTTACCGAGTTTACCCACGCTGGTTGTTTTACCGGCACCTTGCAGGCCCGCCATCAGCACCACCGCAGGCGGTTGCGCAGCCAGGTTCAGGGTCTGGTTCTCTTCGCCCATCGCCGCAACCAACTCGTTACGGACGATTTTGACGAACTCCTGCCCCGGCGTCAGGCTTTTATTAACTTCATGACCAACCGCTTTCTCTTTTACGCGATTGATAAACTCACGCACTACCGGCAGAGCGACGTCCGCCTCCAGCAGCGCCATGCGCACTTCGCGCAGCGTATCTTTAACGTTGTCTTCAGTAAGGCGTCCACGGCCACTGATATTGCGCAGCGTGCGCGACAAACGATCGGTTAAATTATCAAACATTGTCTCTCGCCTGGGGTGGAAACGGTTGGCCGCAATCGCGACACATCATCTGTATTTTGCCGCAGTATAACATGAAGGCGTCTTTGTTGTTATGCAACGGTTGGAGCAGCGTTCACCTGACGCTATACTGCTTTTCTTTCTCATTGCTCAAACTGTCGACATCACTATGCCCGTTTTTGCTCTGCTCGCGCTCGTCGCCTACTCCGTCAGTCTCGCGCTGATTGTTCCCGGTCTGCTGCAAAAAAACGGCGGCTGGCGGCGAATGGCTATTATTTCTGCGGTCATCGCGCTGGTCTGCCACGCTATCGCTCTTGAAGCCCGCATTTTGCCAGGCGGCGATAGCGGACAAAACCTTAGCCTGTTGAATGTCGGTTCGCTGGTCAGCCTGATGATTTGTACGGTAATGACCATCGTGGCCTCACGTAACCGTGGTTGGCTGCTGTTGCCGATTGTTTATGCCTTTGCGCTCATCAATCTGGCGCTGGCGACCTTCATGCCCAATGAATACATCACCCATCTGGAAGCGACGCCAGGAATGCTGGTGCACATTGGCTTATCGCTCTTTTCCTATGCCACGCTGATTATTGCGGCCCTGTACGCGTTGCAACTGGCATGGATTGATTACCAACTGAAGAACAAGAAGCTGGCGTTTAATCAGGAAATGCCTCCGCTGATGAGTATTGAGCGTAAAATGTTCCACATCACGCAAATTGGCGTGGTGCTGTTAACGCTCACTCTTTGTACCGGCCTGTTCTACATGCACAACTTATTTAGCATGGAAAATATCGACAAGGCTGTGCTCTCTATCGTGGCGTGGTTTGTCTATATTGTGCTGCTGTGGGGGCATTATCATGAAGGATGGCGTGGACGCCGCGTCGTCTGGTTTAACGTCGCGGGTGCGGTCATTCTGACACTGGCCTACTTCGGCAGCCGAATTGTCCAGCAGTTAATCAGCTAAACCAGAAAAGGAGTTTCCCCTGGAACACATATCTACTACCACGTTGATCATAATTCTGATCATCATGGTGGTCATTTCAGCCTATTTTTCCGGCTCCGAAACCGGAATGATGACACTCAACCGCTATCGCCTGCGGCACATGGCGAAGCAGGGTAATCGTTCGGCTAAACGGGTCGAAAAATTACTGCGCAAACCAGACCGCCTGATAAGCCTGGTATTAATCGGCAATAACCTGGTCAATATTCTCGCTTCCGCACTGGGCACCATTGTCGGGATGCGTTTGTATGGCGATGCAGGTGTAGCAATTGCGACCGGCGTGCTGACCTTCGTGGTGCTGGTTTTTGCCGAAGTATTGCCGAAAACTATCGCCGCGCTGTACCCGGAAAAAGTCGCCTATCCGAGTAGTTTTCTGTTAGCACCGCTGCAAATTTTGATGATGCCGCTGGTATGGTTACTGAACGCTATCACCCGCATGTTAATGCGCATGATGGGCATCAAAACTGATATCGTGGTCAGCGGCTCTTTAAGCAAAGAAGAGTTGCGTACCATTGTGCACGAATCACGTTCACAAATTTCTCGCCGCAATCAGGATATGCTGCTGTCGGTACTCGATCTGGAAAAAATGACCGTCGATGACATCATGGTGCCGCGCAGTTAAATTATCGGCATCGATATCAACGATGACTGGAAATCGATTCTCCGCCAGCTCTCCCACTCTCCTCACGGGCGCATAGTGCTGTACCGCGACTCGCTGGACGACGCCATCAGCATGTTGCGTGTGCGTGAAGCCTGGCGGCTCATGTCGGAGAAAAAAGAGTTCACCAAAGAAACCATGCTACGCGCTGCGGACGAAATCTATTTTGTGCCGGAAGGTACGCCGCTCAGTACACAATTAGTTAAATTTCAACGCAATAAAAAGAAAGTCGGCCTGGTGGTCAACGAATACGGCGATATTCAGGGACTGGTGACGGTTGAAGATATTCTGGAAGAGATTGTCGGTGATTTCACCACGTCGATGTCGCCAACGCTTGCTGAAGAAGTGACGCCGCAAAACGACGGTTCGGTGATTATTGATGGCACAGCCAACGTGCGAGAAATCAACAAAGCCTTTAACTGGCATCTGCCAGAAGATGATGCTCGCACGGTTAATGGCGTCATTCTGGAAGCACTGGAAGAGATTCCTGTCGCAGGCACTCGCGTGCGTATTGGCGAGTACGATATCGATATTCTCGACGTACAGGACAATATGATTAAGCAGGTAAAAGTTTTTCCTGTGAAACCGCTGCGCGAGAGTGTGGCGGAGTAACGAAAACGGCCCGGCATTCTCATGCCGGGCCGTAATTTATTACGAAAACAGTAATTAAGCTTTTGCTTTCGCTACAGTAACCATCGCCGCGCGAATCGTACGACCGTTCAGCGTATAACCTTTCTGCATAATGCCCAGTACGTTACCCGGCGCAACGTCGTCAGATTCCACCATTGCGATAGCCTGATGCACGTTCGGATCCAGCGGTACATTCGTTTCGGCAATCACATCAACGCCAAACTTACGTACTACATCCAGCATCGACTTCAGCGTCAGCTCAATACCTTCAACCATCGCAGACATATCCGGGTTAGCTTTATCAGCCACTTCCAGCGCGCGATCCAGACTATCAATCACCGGCAGCAATTCGTTGATGAATTTTTCCAGCGCGAATTTATGCGCTTTTTCGATATCCAGTTCAGTACGACGACGCAGGTTTTCCATTTCCGCTTTTACGCGCAAAATGCCATCACGTTCACGGGTCTGGGCCTCAGCCAACTGAGCTTCGAGATTCGCAATTTTTTCATCGCGCGGATCCACCTGCTCAGCAGAAGCGTCTGGCTCAACTGCCTCAATCTCTTCGTGCTGATCCATGATAATTTCTTCCGGGGCTTGCCCCTCAGGCGTTTTCTGTTCTTTACTACTCATGAATTTCTCCGCGTTTTTTTCGCATTCATCTCGCTAACTTCGCTTATTATGGGGATCAGTTTCAGGGTTTCAAGGGAAGCACTCACATTGTCATCAATCTTCGCAACAAGGACCTCGGAAAAATGAATAATCATTTCAAGTGTATTGGCATTGTGGGACACCCACGGCACCCTACTGCATTGACAACACATGAAATGCTCTACCGCTGGCTGTGCACAAAAGGTTACGAGGTCATCGTCGAGCAGCAAATCGCTCACGAACTACAACTGAAGAATGTGAAAACTGGCACGCTCGCGGAGATTGGGCAACTGGCTGATCTCGCGGTAGTCGTTGGTGGCGACGGTAATATGCTGGGCGCAGCGCGCACACTCGCGCGCTACGACATTAAAGTCATCGGCATCAACCGTGGTAACCTGGGTTTCCTGACCGACCTTGATCCCGATAACGCCCAGCAACAATTAGCCGATGTGCTGGAAGGTCATTACATCAGCGAGAAACGTTTTTTGCTGGAAGCGCAGGTCTGCCAGCAAGATTGCCAGAAACGCATCAGCACCGCGATTAATGAAGTGGTACTACATCCTGGCAAAGTGGCGCATATGATTGAGTTCGAAGTGTACATCGACGAGATCTTTGCGTTTTCTCAGCGTTCCGATGGACTGATTATTTCGACGCCTACAGGCTCTACCGCCTATTCTCTGTCGGCGGGTGGCCCGATTCTGACACCCTCTCTGGATGCGATTACCCTGGTGCCCATGTTTCCGCATACGCTGTCAGCGCGACCACTGGTCATAAACAGCAGCAGCACGATCCGCCTGCGTTTTTCGCATCGCCGTAACGACCTGGAAATCAGTTGCGACAGTCAAATAGCACTGCCGATTCAGGAAGGTGAAGATGTCCTGATTCGGCGCTGTGATTACCATCTGAATCTGATTCATCCGAAAGATTACAGCTATTTCAACACATTAAGTACCAAGCTCGGCTGGTCAAAAAAATTATTCTAATTTTACGCCAGCCTCTTTACTGTATATAAAACCAGTTTATACTGTACACAATAACAGTAATGGTTTTTCATACAGGAAAACAACTATGTTGGCACAACTGACCATCAGCAACTTTGCTATCGTTCGTGAGCTTGAGATTGATTTTCACAGCGGCATGACCGTAATAACCGGCGAGACCGGCGCGGGTAAATCTATTGCGATAGATGCTCTCGGTCTGTGTCTCGGTGGTCGTGCTGAAGCCGACATGGTGCGTACCGGCGCTGCCCGCGCTGATTTGTGCGCCCGTTTTTCACTGAAAGATACGCCCGCAGCACTGCGCTGGCTGGAAGAAAACCAACTGGAAGATGGCCACGAATGCCTGCTTCGTCGCGTTATCAGTAGCGATGGCCGCTCTCGTGGGTTTATCAACGGTACGGCTGTTCCGCTGTCTCAGCTACGCGAACTGGGTCAGTTGCTGATTCAGATCCATGGTCAACACGCTCATCAGTTACTCACCAAACCTGAGCATCAGAAATTCCTGCTTGATGGCTACGCCAATGAAACGTCTCTGCTCCAGGAAATGACCGCGCGTTATCAGTTGTGGCATCAAAGCTGCCGTGACCTCGCGCATCATCAACAACTAAGTCAGGAACGCGCCGCCCGTGCTGAACTACTGCAATACCAATTAAAAGAACTGAACGAATTTAATCCGCAGCCCGGCGAGTTTGAACAAATCGACGAAGAGTACAAACGTCTGGCTAACAGCGGTCAATTGCTTACGACCAGCCAGAATGCACTGGCATTAATGGCCGACGGTGAAGATGCGAACCTACAAAGTCAGCTTTACACTGCAAAACAACTGGTCAGCGAATTGATTGGTATGGACAGCAAACTGTCCAGCGTACTTGATATGCTGGAAGAGGCCACTATTCAGATTGCCGAAGCCAGTGACGAATTACGCCACTACTGCGATCGTCTGGATCTCGACCCTAACCGCTTGTTTGAACTTGAACAGCGTATCTCAAAGCAGATTTCGCTGGCACGTAAACACCACGTCAGCCCGGAGGCATTGCCGCAATATTATCAGTCACTTCTGGAAGAACAGCAGCAACTTGACGATCAGGCCGACTCGCAAGAAACGCTCGCGTTGGCGGTAACGAAACATCATCAGCAGGCGCTGGAAACGGCGCGCGCATTACACCTGCAACGCCAGCACTATGCAACTGAGCTGGCACACCTGATCACCGACAGTATGCAGGCGCTGTCCATGCCGCATGGACAGTTTACGATTGATGTTAAATTTGACGAACATCACCTGGGCGCTGACGGTGCTGATCGTATTGAGTTTCGGGTAACCACCAACCCAGGTCAGCCGATGCAGCCCATTGCCAAAGTCGCCTCCGGTGGTGAATTGTCCCGTATCGCACTGGCAATTCAGGTCATCACCGCGCGTAAAATGGAAACCCCGGCGCTTATTTTCGATGAAGTGGATGTGGGGATTAGCGGTCCGACAGCGGCAGTTGTCGGCAAACTGCTACGTCAGCTTGGTGAATCAACCCAGGTGATGTGTGTTACCCACCTGCCACAAGTTGCAGGATGCGGTCATCAACACTATTTTGTCAGCAAAGACACCGATGGTGCTATGACCGAAACGCATATGCAATCCCTGGATAAAAAGGCGCGGTTACAAGAGCTGGCACGCCTGCTTGGCGGCAGTGAAGTCACACGCAACACGCTGGCAAACGCGAAAGAACTACTGGCAGCGTAAACTTTTTTACCGCTTCACGGTCAGAATAGACAGCAAAACGCCGTAAGACCGGAAAGCAAAAGGTTTTAAAGTGATGAAAGGTCTATTATCATCGGCATATTACAGATGAGCCACGTACTGCTCGGGCCCGAAAAGGAATCAAATCATTATGCGCTGTAAAACGCTGACTGCTGCCGCAGCAGTACTATTGATGTTGACCGCAGGCTGTTCCACTCTGGAGCGAGTGGTTTACCGTCCTGACATCAACCAGGGGAACTATCTGACTGCTAACGACGTGTCCAAAATACGCGTTGGCATGACGCAACAACAAGTTGCGTACGCATTGGGTACACCGCTGATGTCCGATCCATTTGGTACAAATACCTGGTTCTATGTCTTCCGCCAGCAACCAGGCCATGAAGGTGTAACGCAGCAAACTCTGACGCTGACCTTTAACAGCAGCGGTGTGTTGACCAATATTGATAACAAACCTGCGCTGAGTGGCAACGAATAAAACTTGCTGTTTATAGCGATTAAAAAAGGTGCTCAGTGAGCACCTTTTTTCTGCCTGCTATTTATTCGCCGATTTCTCTGCGCGCTGTCTACGAAGCTCTTTCGGATCGGCAATCAGAGGTCGATAAATCTCTACACGATCGCCATCGCGCACGATATCGCTCAGTTTTGCCGGACGACTGTAAATGCCGACTTTATTTTTAGTTAAATCGATATCTGTACGCAATTCCAGCAAACCACTTGCGCGAATTGCCTCTTCAACCGTCGCGCCCTCCTGCAATGTTACACGCTGCAAATACTGCTTCTCTGGTAACGCGTAAGCTACCTCTACAGCAATTTTACCTGGCACTATAAACCTCTTTTGCTCGCACGGTGAAAGCCTGCACCATATTAGCCGCCAGCTCTTTAAACACGCGACCGAAGGCGAGTTCAATCAACTTATTAGTAAACTCAAAGTCGAGATGAAACTCGATACGGCACGCTTCCGGACTCAACGGTGTAAACTTCCAGCCGCCGATCAATTTCTTGAACGGCCCATCAACCAGATTCATCAGAATACTTTGGTTACTGGTCAACTGATTGCGGGTAGTAAACGTTTTGCTGATCCCAGCCTTAGAGACATCTACCGCAGCGGTCATCTGTCCAGGAGTGGACTCCAGAATCCGACTTCCAGTACAACCTGGCAAAAACTGAGGATAAGACTGAACGTCATTCACTAACTGATACATTTGCTCCGCGCTGTAGGGAACGAGTGCGGTCCGGCTAATTTGAGGCATAACAAATTCCATCAACAAAAATCCAACAAATAATATCATTTATCCTGCTGTAAAAAAAACGCTATCCCGGCGCTGGGTAACATCGTGTTCATGCTAAGATAGAGCCTTGTCCCCCGCAGGATTGATATGGGGTATTTTCGATTTCAGATTACCGATGATTCACGACGCTTATGACGAAGAAAAAAGCACATAAACCTGGTTCAGCGACCATCGCGCTTAACAAGCGCGCCCGTCACGAATACTTTATTGAAGAAGAGTTCGAAGTGGGACTTGCCCTGCAAGGCTGGGAAGTTAAATCCCTGCGCGCAGGAAAAGCCAATATTAGTGACAGCTATGTCCTTCTGCGCGACGGTGAAGCGTTCCTGTTTGGCGCAAATATCACGCCGATGGCAGTGGCTTCCACACATGTGGTGTGCGATCCTACTCGTACCCGCAAGTTACTTCTCAACCAGCGCGAACTGGACTCATTATATGGTCGCGTCAATCGTGAAGGCTATACCGTAGTGGCGCTCTCTCTGTACTGGAAAAATGCCTGGTGCAAAGTGAAAATCGGCGTCGCGAAAGGTAAGAAACAGCACGATAAACGTTCCGACATCAAAGAACGTGAATGGCAGGTTGATAAAGCGCGTATCATGAAAAACGCTCACCGTTAAACCTGCATCACATATTCTGACCAGATCCTCACCGCGCCTCCCCTCTCCGGTGGCGCGAATGCACATCTTATCGGCTATCATATTTGATACAGATGTCGTCATCCCTTTGCTTAATCGAATAAAAATCATGCCAGGCGGGCGCTAAATCCTGAACGATAACGCCATTGGGGCTGGTCATGACGCTCACAAATCTGGTATACTCGCTGTTACACATTGGGGCTGATTCTGGATTCGACGGGATTTGCGAAACCCAAGGTGCATGCCGAGGGGCGGTTGGCCTCGTAAAAAGCCGCAAAAAATAGTCGCAAACGACGAAAACTACGCTTTAGCAGCTTAATAACCTGCTTAGAGCCCTCTCTCCCTAGCCTCCGCTCTTAGGACGGGGATCAAGAGAGGTCAAACCCAAAAGAGATCGCGTGGAAGCCCTGCCTGGGGTTGAAGCGTTAAAACTCAATCAGGCTAGTTTGTTAGTGGCGTGTCCGTCCGCAGCTGGCAAGCGAATGTAAAGACAGACTAAGCATGTAGTGCCGAGGATGTAGGAATTTCGGACGCGGGTTCAACTCCCGCCAGCTCCACCAAATAAATCAAGGGGTTACGTGAAAGCGTAGCCCCTTTTTCTTTGGTTGTGGCGGCAAAATGGCGACGGATTTAACGACCCCGTATTACTCTTCTGTTTTACAATCACAGTCTTCCTTCTCCTTTTTCAATAGAGAGAAAACCATCGCCAATGTAACAAATATCTGGCTGTATTCTCTGTGCCCCGTACTGAATTGCATTAATACATTCCTGACTTAAATCCGAATTTTTTAGCCCATTGAAGGTACTCACCAAACCAAATGTTAACTATTTGTTGTTTTCGATCACAATAAGAAAACAATATGTCACTTTTGTGCGCATTTTTCAGAAATGTAGATATTTTTAGATTATGGCTACGAAATGAGCATCGCCATGTCACCCTACATCTCATAAGAGGATCGCTTCTGATGAATGCACTGACCGCCGTACACACAAACGCTGTCGATTCAGGCCAGGACTATAGCGGATTCACCCTCACCCCGTCGGCGCAATCCCCGCGTCTTCTGGAACTCACCTTCACCGAACAGACGACCAAACAGTTCCTCGAACAGGTTGCCGAATGGCCCGTGCAGGCGCTGGAGTACAAATCTTTCCTGCGTTTCCGTGTGGGCAAAATTCTTGACGACTTGTGTGCAAATCAGCTGCAACCACTGCTGTTGAAGACGCTACTAAACCGTGCTGAAGGTGCACTGCTAATCAACGCCGTGGGTGTCGATGATGTGAAGCAGGCGGACGAGATGGTGAAGCTGGCAACGGCGGTGGCGCATCTGATTGGCCGTTCCAATTTCGATGCCATGAGCGGTCAGTATTACGCGCGTTTTGTGGTGAAAAATGTCGATAACTCAGACAGCTATCTGCGTCAACCACACCGTGTGATGGAACTGCACAACGACGGCACCTACGTCGAAGAGATCACCGACTACGTGCTGATGATGAAAATCGATGAACAAAACATGCAGGGCGGAAACTCGCTGCTGCTGCATCTCGATGACTGGGAACATCTGGACCACTATTTCCGCCATCCGCTGGCGCGTCGCCCGATGCGCTTTGCCGCGCCGCCGAGTAAAAACGTCAGTAAAGATGTCTTCCATCCAGTGTTCGACGTCGATCAGCAGGGTCGCCCGGTGATGCGCTATATCGATCAGTTCGTTCAGCCGAAAGATTTCGAAGAAGGCGTGTGGTTGAGCGAGCTTTCAGACGCCATTGAAACCAGCAAAGGCATCCTGTCTGTGCCGGTTCCCGTTGGCAAATTTCTGTTGATTAACAACCTGTTCTGGTTGCACGGTCGCGACCGATTTACTCCGCACCCGGATCTGCGCCGTGAACTGATGCGTCAGCGTGGCTACTTCGCTTACGCCACTCACCACTACCAGACGCATCAGTAAACGCAAAGGAATTGAGCGGATGTATGATTTTGTGATTATTGGCGGCGGCATCATCGGCATGTCGACCGCCATGCAACTGATTGATGTCTATCCGGATACCCGCATTGCGTTGCTGGAAAAAGAGTCCGGTCCGGCCTGTCATCAAACGGGCCACAACAGCGGCGTGATCCATGCCGGGGTTTATTACACACCCGGTAGCCTGAAGGCACAGTTTTGCCTGGCTGGGAACCGCGCCACCAAAGCCTTTTGCGATCAAAACGGCATTCGCTATGACAACTGCGGCAAGATGCTGGTCGCCACGTCCGATCTCGAAATGGAACGGATGCGCGCCTTATGGGAACGCACAGCGGCGAACGGTATTGAACGCGAGTGGTTAAACGCCGACGAACTGCGCGAGCGCGAACCGAATATCACCGGGCTCGGCGGTATTTTTGTGCCGTCCAGCGGCATTGTCAGCTACCGCGAAGTGACAGCGGCGATGGCAAAAACCTTCCAGGCCAGAGGCGGCGAGATTATTTATAACGCCGAAGTTAGCGGCCTCAGTGAGCATAAAAACGGCGTGGTTGTCCGCACCCGTCAGGGCGGCGAGTATGAAGCGTCGACGCTGATTAGCTGTTCTGGCCTGATGGCTGACCGGCTGGTGAAAATGCTCGGGCTTGAACCCGGCTTTATCATCTGCCCGTTCCGTGGCGAGTATTTCCGCCTTGCGCCGGAGCATAACCAGATTGTTAACCACCTGATTTACCCCATTCCCGACCCGGCAATGCCATTTTTAGGCGTTCATCTCACCCGGATGATCGACGGCAGCGTCACCGTCGGGCCAAACGCGGTGCTGGCTTTTAAACGCGAGGGTTATCGCAAGCGCGACTTCTCATTTAGCGACACGCTGGAGATTTTGGGCTCCCCGGGGATTCGCCGGGTACTGCAAAACCATCTACGCTCAGGACTGGGCGAGATGAAAAACTCGCTGTGCAAAAGCGGCTATCTGCGGCTGGTGCAAAAGTATTGTCCCCGGCTTTCGTTAAGCGATCTCCAGCCCTGGCCCGCCGGTGTGCGGGCGCAGGCGGTATCGCCGGACGGTAAGCTGATTGACGATTTTCTGTTTGTCACCACCCCGCGCACGATCCACACCTGCAATGCGCCCTCCCCGGCAGCGACATCAGCAATTCCTATTGGTGCGCATATTGTCAGCAAGGTACAAACGCTGTTGGCAAGCCAGAGTAACCCCGGACGCACGCTGCGAGCGGCACGTAGTGTGGATGCCTTACACGCCGCATTTAATCAATAACCTTTGAAAACAGGACGTAACAATGAAACTTAACGACAGTAACTTATTCCGCCAGCAGGCGTTGATTAACGGGGAATGGCTGGACGCCAACAATGGTGAAGTCATCGACGTCACCAATCCGGCGAACGGCGACAAGCTGGGTAGCGTGCCGAAAATGGGCGCAGATGAAACCCGCGCCGCTATCGACGCCGCCAACCGCGCTCTGCCCGCCTGGCGTGCGCTCACCGCTAAAGAACGCGCCACCATTCTGCGCAACTGGTTCAATTTAATGATGGAGCATCAGGACGATTTAGCGCGTCTGATGACCCTCGAACAGGGCAAACCGCTGGCTGAAGCGAAAGGCGAAATCAGCTACGCCGCTTCCTTTATTGAATGGTTTGCCGAAGAAGGCAAACGTATTTATGGCGACACCATTCCCGGTCATCAGGCCGATAAACGGCTGATTGTTATCAAGCAGCCGATTGGCGTTACCGCCGCTATCACGCCGTGGAACTTCCCGGCGGCGATGATTACCCGTAAAGCCGGCCCGGCGCTGGCGGCAGGCTGCACCATGGTGCTGAAACCTGCGAGTCAAACACCGTTCTCTGCGCTGGCGCTGGCGGAGCTGGCGATCCGCGCGGGCGTTCCGGCTGGCGTATTTAACGTCGTCACTGGCTCGGCGGGGGCGGTCGGTAACGAACTGACCAGCAACCCGCTGGTGCGCAAACTGTCGTTTACCGGTTCGACCGAAATTGGCCGCCAGTTAATGGAACAGTGCGCGAAAGACATCAAAAAAGTGTCTCTGGAGCTGGGCGGCAACGCACCGTTTATCGTCTTTGACGATGCCGATCTCGACAAAGCCGTGGAAGGCGCGCTGGCCTCGAAATTCCGCAACGCCGGGCAAACCTGCGTTTGCGCCAACCGTTTATACGTGCAGGACGGCGTGTATGACCGCTTTGCCGAAAAATTGCAGCAGGCGGTGAGCAAACTGCACATCGGCGACGGGCTGGATAATGGCGTTACCATCGGGCCGCTGATCGATGAAAAAGCGGTAGCCAAAGTGGAAGAGCATATTGCCGATGCCCTGGAGAAAGGCGCGCGCGTGGTTTGCGGTGGTAAAGCACACGAACGCGGCGGCAACTTCTTCCAGCCGACCATCCTGGTGGACGTGCCGGCCAACGCCAAAGTGTCGAAAGAAGAGACGTTTGGCCCCCTCGCCCCGCTGTTCCGCTTTAAAGATGAAGCCGATGTGATTGCACAGGCCAACGACACCGAGTTTGGTCTTGCCGCCTATTTCTACGCCCGTGATTTAAGCCGCGTCTTCCGCGTGGGCGAGGCGCTGGAGTACGGCATCGTCGGCATCAATACCGGCATTATTTCCAATGAAGTCGCCCCGTTCGGCGGTATCAAAGCCTCGGGTCTGGGTCGTGAAGGTTCGAAGTATGGCATCGAAGATTACTTAGAAATCAAATATATGTGCATCGGTCTTTAACTGGAGAACGCGAATGAGCAGCAATAAAGAGTTAATGCAGCGCCGCAGTCAGGCGATTCCCCGTGGCGTTGGGCAAATTCACCCAATTTTCGCTGATCGTGCGGAAAACTGCCGGGTGTGGGACGTTGAAGGCCGTGAGTATCTTGATTTCGCGGGCGGGATTGCGGTGCTCAACACCGGGCACCTGCATCCGAAAGTGGTTGCGGCGGTAGAAGCGCAACTGAAAAAACTGTCACACACCTGCTTCCAGGTGCTGGCTTACGAGCCGTATCTGGAGCTGTGCGAAATAATGAATCAGAAGGTGCCGGGCGATTTCGCCAAAAAAACGTTGCTGGTGACGACTGGTTCCGAAGCGGTGGAGAACGCGGTGAAAATCGCCCGCGCCGCCACCAAACGCAGCGGCACCATCGCCTTTAGCGGCGCTTACCACGGGCGCACGCACTACACGCTGGCGCTGACCGGCAAGGTGAATCCGTACTCTGCGGGTATGGGGCTGATGCCGGGCCATGTTTATCGCGCGCTTTACCCTTGCCCGTTGCATGGCATCAGTGAAGACGATGCTATCGCCAGTATCCACCGAATTTTTAAAAATGACGCTGCGCCGGAAGATATCGCTGCCATCGTGATTGAGCCGGTTCAGGGCGAAGGCGGTTTCTACGCCGCGACGCCAGCCTTTATGCAACGTTTACGCGCACTGTGTGACGAGCACGGAATCATGCTGATTGCCGATGAAGTGCAAAGCGGCGCGGGGCGTACCGGCACGCTGTTTGCGATGGAGCAGATGGGCGTGGCACCGGATCTTACCACCTTTGCGAAATCGATCGCGGGCGGCTTCCCGCTGGCGGGCGTCACCGGGCGCGCTGAAGTGATGGATGCTGTCGCACCGGGCGGCCTGGGCGGCACCTATGCGGGTAACCCGATAGCCTGCGTGGCGGCGCTGGAAGTGTTGAAGGTGTTTGAGCAGGAAAATCTACTGCAAAAAGCCAATGACCTGGGCCAGAAGCTGAAAGACGGATTGTTGGCAATCGCCGAAAAATACCCGGAGATCGGCGATGTTCGCGGTCTGGGAGCGATGATCGCCATCGAGCTGTTTGAAAATGGCGATCACAGCAAGCCGGACGCCAAACTCACCGCCGAGATCGTGGCGCGCGCCCGTGACAAAGGCCTGATTCTTCTCTCCTGCGGCCCGTATTACAACGTGCTGCGCATCCTTGTACCGCTCACCATTGAAGATGCTCAGATTCGTCAGGGTCTGGAGATCATCGCTCAGTGTTTTGATGAGGCGAAGCAATAGCACCGCACCCATGCCGGAGGCGACGCTGCGCGTCTTGTCCGGCCCACGGGAATCCAGGTCGGATAAGGCGTTTACGTCGCATCCGACAATCCGTACGTGAACAGGAATAAATCTATGTCGGCCGGATAAGGCGGAGCCGCTCTCCGGCAAAAAGAATTAATAACAATTAAACGCGTGACCCGACGCGGGAAATGTCGGGGCGCTCTCCCAAGTGACACACTTTCGAGAGGATTCAGGATGGGGCAATCATCGCAACCACATGAGCTAGGCGGCGGGCTGAAATCACGCCACGTCACCATGTTGTCTATTGCCGGTGTTATCGGCGCAAGTCTGTTTGTCGGTTCGAGCGTCGCTATCGCCGAAGCGGGTCCGGCGGTCTTACTGGCCTATCTGTTCGCCGGATTACTGGTGGTTATGATTATGCGGATGCTGGCGGAAATGGCGGTCGCCACGCCCGACACCGGTTCGTTTTCCACCTATGCCGACAAAGCCATTGGCCGCTGGGCGGGCTATACCATCGGCTGGCTGTACTGGTGGTTTTGGGTACTGGTCATTCCGCTGGAAGCCAACATCGCCGCCATGATCCTGCACTCGTGGGTTCCCGGCATTCCCATCTGGTTATTTTCTCTGGTCATCACCCTCGCCTTAACCGGCAGTAATTTATTAAGCGTTAAAAACTACGGTGAATTTGAATTCTGGCTGGCGATATGCAAAGTGATTGCCATTCTGGCGTTTATTTTCCTTGGAGCTGTAGCAATTAGCGGTTTTTACCCTTATGCCGAAGTGAGCGGTATTTCAAGATTGTGGGATAGCGGCGGCTTTATGCCGAACGGCTTTGGCGCCGTATTAAGCGCGATGCTGATCACCATGTTCTCGTTTATGGGCGCGGAAATTGTCACCATTGCCGCAGCAGAATCCGACACGCCGGATAAACATATTGTCCGCGCCACCAACTCGGTTATCTGGCGTATCTCCATTTTCTATTTGTGTTCTATTTTTGTCGTCGTGGCACTCATACCGTGGAATATGCCAGGACTGAAAACCGTGGGTTCCTACCGTTCCGTGCTGGAGCTGCTGAATATTCCACATGCAAAATCCATTATGGATTGCGTTATTTTGCTGTCGGTAACCAGCTGCCTGAACTCGGCGCTGTATACCGCGTCAAGGATGCTCTACTCCTTAAGCCGTCGCGGGGATGCGCCAGCGGTAATGGGCAAAATCACCCGTAGCAAAACCCCGTATGTGGCGGTATTACTCTCGACCGGCGCGGCGTTTTTAACGGTGGTAGTGAACTATTACGCGCCCGCCAAAGTGTTTAAATTCCTGATCGACAGCTCCGGTGCTATTGCCCTGCTGGTTTATTTAGTCATCGCCGTTTCGCAATTACGGATGCGTAAAATCCTGCTGGCGGAAGGCGGCGAAATTCGCCTGCGCATGTGGCTTTATCCGTGGCTCACCTGGCTGGTGATTGGCTTTATTACCTTTGTATTGGTGGTGATGTTATTCCGCCCGGCGCAACAACTCGAGGTAATTTCCACCGGCTTATTAGCGATAGGGATTATCTGTACCGTGCCAATTATGGCACGCTGGAAAAAGCTGATATTGTGGCAAAAAACACCCGTTCATAATACGCGCTGATAATGTTCAGGAGTCACACCATGACCATTACGTCTCTGGATGGCTACCGCTGGTTGAAAAACGATATTATTCGCGGCAATTTTCAGCCGGATGAAAAATTACGGATGAGTTCGCTAACGTCGCGTTATGCACTCGGCGTCGGGCCGTTGCGGGAAGCCCTTTCGCAACTGGTGGCGGAACGGCTGGTCACGGTGGTAAATCAAAAAGGGTATCGGGTGGCGTCTATGTCAGAGCAAGAACTGCTCGATATTTTCGACGCCCGCGCCAATATGGAAGCGATGCTGGTGAGTCTGGCAATTGCCCGTGGCAGCGATGAGTGGGAGGCTGACGTTCTCGCGAAGGCACACTTGCTCGGTAAACTTGAAGCCTCTGACGCCAGCGAGCAAATGCTTGATGAGTGGGATCAGCGCCATCAGGCATTTCATACTGCGATTGTGGCGGGCTGCGGTTCCCACTATTTACTGCAAATGCGCGAGCGTTTGTTTGATCTGGCGGCGCGCTATCGGTTCATCTGGCTGCGGCAAACGGTGCTTTCTGTAGAAATGCTGGAAGATAAACACGATCAGCACCAGACCCTGACTGCGGCGGTGCTGGCGCGAGATACGGCGCGCGCCAGTGAGTTAATGCGCCAGCATTTACTGACGCCAATTCCGATTATCCAGCAGGCGATGGCTGGCAATTAACTACTCTTCAGGAATACGCAACACCTGCCCCGGATAAATTTTATCCGGGCTTTTCAGCATCGGTTTATTCGCTTCGAAGATTTTATTGTAGAGATTGGCGTTACCGTAGACCTGTTTGGAAATGGCACTCAGGGTGTCGCCAGACTTAACAGTATAAAACTGGCTGGCAGTGGCTGGCGTCGCCGTTTTTACCTGATCATCAACACTGGCAATACCGGAAATATTCCCCACTGCAACAAGGATTTTTTCCTTCGCTTCCTGACTTAAGCCGTCACCTGTAACCGTCGCTTTACCATCGACAATCTGAATATTCACTTTATCGGCATCAGGTATACCGGTTTTGTTCAGATGTTCCTGCACCTTCTTCGCCTGATCGTCTTTATCATGCTGACCAGTAACCGCGTCCCAGAGCTTTTCTCCGGCATCTTTCACAAAATTGAACAGACCCATAATTACCTCATTCGTTAACGGAAACACTCAGAAAGTGTAGCAGAGGAACGCGGCGCGTTAACGCCGCAGGATGAGCACAGGATCAATCGCGGGTTTGCACCCAGAAAGCGTGAATTAAACCAGGGATATAGCCAAGAAGTGTCAGCAAAATATTAATAATAAATGCCCAACCAAATCCTTTCCCCAGCAGCACGCCGAGCGGTGGCAAAATGATGGTGATGACGATTCTCCAGAACCCCATATTTCCTCCCTATAAGAAAATTAATCATTGTTTAAAAAGAGATTTTATCTCTTAAGCATAGTAATTTTAGCGGAGTCTGCCCGTTTCAGCCTATGCTTTTACCCTCATTTACGCTGCTGACGCTGGTATACGTTGCATTTTTAGTTTAGAGTTTACTTAATTTAGAAAACACTTAAATAAATATGACTGAACTAGCCCAACTACAGGCCAGCGCCGAACAGGCTGCGGCCTTACTGAAAGCAATGAGTCACCCCAAACGGTTGCTGATTCTGTGCATGATTTGCGGTTCCCCCGGCACCAGCGCCGGTGAACTGGCGCGTATTACCGGACTGAGTGCCTCTGCAACGTCACAGCATCTGGCACGGATGCGTGACGAAGGGCTTATCGACAGCCAACGGGATGCCCAACGCATTCTTTATTTCATTAAAAATGAGGCGGTAAATGCCATTATCGCCACCCTGAAAAACGTCTATTGTCCGTAAGGAGTAGCAATGGCTTTAACAACAATTTCACCGCATGATGCACAAGAATTAATCTCACGCGGTGCAAAGTTAATCGATATTCGCGATGCCGATGAATATCTTCGTGAACATATTCCTGAAGCGGATCTGGCACCATTATCCGTGCTGGAACAGGCTGGTCTTCCGGAAAAATTACGTAGAGAACAAATTATATTCCACTGTCAGGCTGGAAAACGCACCAGTAATAATGCACAAAAATTAGCAGCGATTGCCGCCCCCGCAGAGATATTTTTACTGGAAGGCGGAATTGATAGCTGGAAAAAAGCGGGATTGCCGGTAGCCGAAAATAAATCACAGCCTTTACCATTAATGCGTCAGGTACAGATCACAGCTGGTGGCTTAATATTAATCGGCGTCGTATTGGGTTATGCCGTGAATAGCGCGTTCTTTTTATTAAGCGGCTTTGTCGGTGCGGGATTAATATTTGCGGGTATCAGCGGTTTTTGCGGGATGGCAAGGTTGTTAGATAAGATGCCGTGGAATCAGCGAACGTAAGAAGCGACGCCGGACGCGCCATAGTGGCGGCATCCGGCAGCAGTCATTAGATCAGGAAATCGTCGAGAGATTTACCTTCAGCCAGTGCCTGAGCGATCGGTTTCGGTGTACGACCCTGACCGGTCCAGGTTTTGACTTCACCATTAAAATCGGTGAATTGATATTTCGCCGGACGCGGCTGGCGTTTTTTACCTGCACGCGGTGCAGCAGAATTATTACCGAATAACTCTTCCGGGTTAATTCCGTCAGCCTTCATCAGCTCCAGCCAGGTGCTAATTTTCTCCTGGCGCTCTGCCAGTTCACGCTGCTGCTGTTCTTCTTCTTCACGTCTTTCTTTAGTGACAACCCTGAATTTTTCGAGCATTTCTTCAAGAACGTCAATGGAGAATTCGCGAGCCATCGCACGGAGGGTGCGAATGTTATTTAAACTTTGTAACATTACGGACATAATAAAGAAAACCTTTTAACGCCAAAACAAAAAAAGTATTTCGTCGCGTAGTGTAAGCGATCACTTATTATATTTCCACAAAATTTAATCTATTTACAGTCGCGTGCGATATTATTTCAACCGTTATTTCCAGACAAATTAATAATTATTTTCAGTTTATATATTAGCCATTTGGCTTATCATTCCAGACATTTGCGAATAATCGGGTGCTCTCTGCGCCATCATCACCGAATGTAGATTAAAGACAAGTGAATAAAAATGCACAAACAAAGAATAAAACAAATTTTCAGCAACTGAAGTTTTATGCTGACATTAGTGGCTTCAGGTCATTAAAAATGCTAAATGAGCTCAACCCCCTACTTAAGCCGGATTGTCTACGCTTTATAGCGTTAACATCTCTTAACCTCCCCACCAGCACAGTTCAAAACAACCACGTAATGATATGATTTTAAATAAAATTATTCATGGAGGCATTTAAAAATCCATAATGTATAGAAAATACGCCATTGCGGAACATTTTATCTACAAAAACAAAATAAATAAAAATTTTTCACTAATTGATTACTGACAACCAGCAATATACGCTATGCAAAAATGAAACAGACAGTCTAAAGCACTGCTTCCATTTCCATTCATATCCGATTTCGCTTTTATTAAGGAGCATTCACATGTTCTCACCGCAGTCACGCTTGCGTCATGCAGTTGCAGACACGTTCGCGATGGTTGTTTATTGTACTGTCGTGAACATGTGTATTGAAGTTTTCCTCTCCGGGATGAGCTTCGAACAGTCTTTTTATTCCAGGCTGGTGGCCGTTCCGGTGAATATCTTAATTGCATGGCCATATGGCATGTACCGCGATCTGTTTATGCGCGCGGCACGCAAAGTTAGCCACTCTGGTTGGACAAAAAATCTGGCTGATATTCTGGCTTATGTGACGTTCCAGTCACCGGTGTATATGGCGATCTTATTAGTGGTAGGCGCAGACTGGCACCAGATTATGGCTGCGGTCAGTTCAAACATCGTTGTTTCGATGCTGATGGGGGCGGTCTATGGCTACTTCCTTGATTACTGTCGCCGCTTGTTCAAAGTGAGCAGCTACCAGCAGGTAAAAGCCTGACCCTTCTTTTCGCGACTGGCACCGCCAGTCGCGTCTTTAACTGGCTTCGCCAAATAAACCATGCAAATAACGTTCAAGCGCAACACGCGAACTAAAGCCATGCGGGATACCGTAATGCTCATGACGTTCACCCGCTAAATAGAGCGGAAATTGCTGGTAATGATCGCAAGTTTTAATATCGGAAGCAGGTTCAGCCAGTGTGGAACTACGTTCTTTTAATGTTGGATGAATTATCAGTGCGGTACGTCCCATTCTCGCTTCGCGGTTAACATAGACATAATGTTCCCCACGGCGGTAACCGTATGCTTTCTGGGTTACTACATCGACAGTAAAACCGACTTTCTCAAGTACGCGCGCCACCTCGTCTGGTCGTAAATACATATTTTATCCTCGTTATTATCTACTGCGCGCCTACCTTACCTGATTGCGCATTCCCAACGCTTTCAGAAAAGTCCATAAAGCCGCGATGAATCTCTGTTAAGAAAATTATGGTCTACACTGAAAATTACATCGAATTCTAATGGGGGATCATATGTTTAACAGACCGAACCGCAACGACGTCGATGATGGCGTGCAGGATATTCAGAATGATGTCAATCAATTAGCCGACAGTCTCGAATCTGTATTGAGGTCCTGGGGCAGCGACGCAAAAGGTGAAGCCGAAGCCGCACGCAGTAAAGCTCAGGCTCTACTGAAAGAAACCAGAGCGCGGATGCATGGTCGTACTCGCGTCCAGCAAGCCGCGCGCGATGCAGTTGGCTGCGCAGATTCTTTTGTTCGTGAAAGACCCTGGTGTAGCGTGGGTACAGCAGCTGCGGTAGGTATTTTTATCGGCGCGCTGTTAAGCATACGCAAATCGTAATGCAACAATGATAATAAATACGCGTCTTTGACCCCGAAGCCTGACTTCGGGGTTTTTAACTTAAGGCACCGCGTAATTGTTGTGCCACCTGCTGCGCCATGCTTTCGCTAACGATATTGGTAAACGAGAGAAGCAATCCTCCTTCCCCACTTGAGCAGATACGCCAGTCGCTAAGTGCCTGTACCGCAAGGCCAGCAGCATTGGCTTTACGCGCGTGGACAATATCGTCGCCCACCATGCTGATAACCATCTGGATGCCCCCTTTTTGTGGCACAACCTGGAATCCTTGTTGCGTAAGCGCCTGCTCAATCCACTGCCTACGCTGAGCATAGTGCTGACGCATTTTCTTCAGATGCCGCCAGAAATGCCCCTCGCGAAGAAAGTCTGCCAGTGTGTTCTGCCATAGAACAGGCACTGCACATGGCTCCCGTGACGCCTGTTGGCGGAATTGTGCAATCTGCTCCACCGGCACCACCAGCCACGCACAGCGCAATGCAGGAAATAGCGATTTACTGAATGTTCCGGCATAAATCACCCGCTGCGGCGCGTCGAGGCTTTTCAGTGCCGGTAATGGCTTACCGTGATAACGGAATTCACTGTCGTAATCGTCTTCAATAATCCACGCCTGCGCACGCTCTGCCCACGCCAACACCTGATGCCTGCGCGCCAGAGAGAGCGCAACACCGAGCGGGCTTTGATGCGCAGGAGTTATCAGAGCAAAACGTGCATCAGGATAATTTTGCATTCCGCTTGCGACATCCAGTCCGTTGTCATCAACAGGCACAGGTAAAATTTCCACACCGTGGCGAGTAACAATCGGGCGAATCAGCGGAAAACCAGGATCTTCCATCCACATCCCGTCTCCCGGTTTCGCCAGCGCGTACAGAATTAAGGCCATTGAGGCTGCATAACCGTGAGTGATAAAGACCTGTTCTGGCTGGCATTCAATCCCGCGTGAGACGCGTAAATAATCAACAATTGCCTCGCGCAACGCCACCTCACCACAGACATCGCCTAACGCCAAATCAAAGCGCGTCTGGGTACGAAGGCGACGCCCCATCACCCGCGCCCACAGCTCACGCGGAAAGAGATCGAGTGCGGGTAATCCCATCTGGAATGGCAGCGGTTGCTGGCTTTCACCGGCAAAGGCAAGCACATCCACAGCGGATTGTTGGGGATGTATCTGCTCACTGACAAAGGTGCCTGCCTGCCCTCGTCGAACCAGCCATCCCTGCGCCACCAGCTCAGCATAAGCATTTTCGACAGTGGATCGGGACACGCCCAGCTCCTGTGACCAGGTACGACTGGAAGGTAGCCTTGCGCCGGGTTTCAGTTCCCCTTGCTCAATAGCCGTTTTTAACTGACGTGCGATATCCTGATAGCGCGGCATATGGTCTGCTTTTTTAGGTAATTTATGGCTCTCTTTAGCAGTCCATTATAGTGCTACATTGCGGGCGTTAATAAGAGGAGAAACTGTATGACTACATTACGTCAGCCTTACTACGAACTTAGCCCGGCAGTGTATAGCGCGCTGGTGCAGGCCAAAACGGCGCTGGAAAATAGTGCGCTGGATACCACACTGATGGAGTTAGTTTATTTGCGCGTCTCGCAAATCAACGGCTGCGCATTTTGTCTGGAGATGCACAGTAAAGCATTACGTAAATCCGGTGTGCCACAGCACAAGCTGGACGCTCTTGCAGGCTGGCGGGTGAGCCATCATTTTGACGATCGCGAGCGGGCGGCGCTGGCATGGGCGGAATCGGTGACCGATATTGCCCGAAGCCATGCAGAAGACGACGTTTATCAACCTCTGCTTGAACATTTCAACGCAGCAGAGATCAGCGACCTGACTTTTGCCATCGGACTGATGAATTGCTTTAACCGCCTGGCCGTTTCCATGCGGATGTAATTTCCTGATGCCGGGTAATCACCCGGCTATAGAACACAAAACCCCCTACCCCGTTGAGCCACTCAACGGTGGTGAGATTTATCGAAATTTCCCATATCTTGTATGGTTGAATCTTTTTTCAACTACATCTAGTATCCCTGTATCAACAGAGAGACAACCCGACGCGTATCATCGCGCCGTATCTTCATTTTAAACGGAAATACGAATCATGCGCATTACTATTTACACTCGTAACGATTGCGTTCAGTGCCACGCCACCAAACGGGCGATGGAAAACCGGGGCTTTGATTTTGAAATGATTAATGTCGATCGCGTTCCTGAAGCGGCGGAAGCGTTGCGTGCTCAGGGCTTTCGTCAGCTGCCGGTTGTGATTGCAGGCGATCTTAGCTGGTCTGGTTTTCGCCCGGACATGATCAATCGTCTGCATCCAGCGCCACACGCGGCCAGTGCATGAGCCAGCTCGTCTACTTCTCCAGCAGCTCCGAAAATACGCAGCGTTTTATCGAACGTTTAGGGCTACCCGCCGTGCGCATTCCACTCAATGAGCGGGAACGGATCCAGGTAGACGAGCCTTACATCCTGATCGTGCCCTCTTACGGCGGTGGCGGTACGGCTGGCGCTGTGCCACGACAGGTGATTCGCTTTTTAAACGACGAGCATAACCGGGCGTTGCTTCGCGGCGTTATTGCTTCGGGTAATCGCAACTTTGGTGAGGCGTATGGTCGCGCCGGAGATGTAATTGCCCGGAAATGCGGTGTGCCGTGGCTGTACCGCTTTGAACTCATGGGTACGCAAAGCGATATCGAAAACGTTCGTAAAGGAGTAACCGAATTTTGGCAACGACAACCGCAGAATGCCTGACGCAGGAAACGATGGATTACCACGCTCTGAATGCGATGCTTAACCTTTACGATAGCGCAGGCCGCATTCAGTTCGATAAAGACAGCCAGGCCGTTGACGCCTTTATAGCGACGCATGTGCGTCCGAACAGTGTGACCTTCAGTAGCCAGCAGCAGCGCCTGAACTGGCTGATCAACGAAGGTTACTATGATGAAAGCGTCCTTAATCGCTACTCTCGCGACTTTGTCATTACGCTGTTTGCCCACGCGCACGCCAGCGGTTTTCGTTTCCAGACATTCCTCGGGGCATGGAAGTTTTACACCAGCTATACGTTGAAGACATTCGATGGCAAGCGTTATCTGGAAGATTTTGCCGATCGAGTAACGATGGTGGCGCTGACACTGGCACAAGGCGATGAAACACTGGCGACGCAACTGACTGATGAGATGCTGTCTGGACGTTTTCAGCCTGCCACGCCAACATTCCTCAACTGCGGTAAACAGCAGCGCGGCGAACTGGTTTCCTGTTTTCTGCTGCGTATTGAAGACAATATGGAGTCGATTGGTCGGGCGGTAAATTCCGCACTGCAACTGTCAAAACGCGGCGGCGGTGTGGCTTTTTTGCTGTCGAATCTGCGGGAAGCGGGCGCGCCAATTAAACGTATTGAAAATCAATCTTCTGGCGTGATTCCGGTGATGAAAATGCTGGAAGACGCATTTTCCTATGCCAATCAGCTCGGCGCTCGTCAGGGAGCTGGGGCTGTATATCTGCACGCGCATCATCCCGATATTCTGCGTTTTCTCGACACGAAACGGGAAAATGCCGACGAGAAAATCCGCATTAAAACGCTGTCGCTGGGCGTGGTGATCCCGGATATCACCTTCCATCTGGCGAAAGAGAATGCGCAGATGGCACTGTTTTCGCCTTATGACGTTGAGCGGGTTTACGGCAAGCCGTTTGCCGATATTGCCATCAGCGAACACTATGACGAACTGGTTGCCGACGAACGCATCCGCAAAAAATATATCAATGCGCGTGATTTCTTCCTGCGGCTGGCGGAGATCCAGTTTGAATCCGGCTATCCCTACATCATGTATGAAGACACGGTTAACCGTGCTAACCCTATTGCCGGACGCATAAATATGAGCAATCTTTGCTCAGAGATTTTGCAGGTTAACAGCGCCTCAGAGTATGACGAGAATCTCGACTATGCGCGCACAGGCCATGATATTTCCTGCAATTTAGGTTCGTTGAATATTGCCCACACCATGGATTCCCCTGACTTTGCCCGCACGATAGAAACAGCCGTGCGCGGTCTGACGGCGGTGTCAGATATGAGTCATATCCGCAGCGTGCCGTCTATTGAGGCCGGAAATGCCGCCTCGCACGCCATCGGGCTGGGGCAGATGAATTTACACGGTTATCTGGCGCGGGAAGGCATCGCCTATGGTTCACCGGAAGCTCTGGATTTCACCAATCTCTATTTCTACACCATCACCTGGCACGCCCTGCGTACTTCAATGTTGCTGGCGCGCGAACGCGGTGAAACCTTTGCCGGGTTCAAACAGTCGCGCTATGCCAGCGGTGAATATTTTAGCCAATATCTGCAAGGTAACTGGCAGCCGAAAACGGCGAAAGTTGGCGAACTGTTTGCCCGTAGCGGTATTACGTTACCTACCCGTGAGATGTGGGCGCAGCTGCGCGACGACGTGATGCGCTATGGCATATACAACCAGAATCTCCAGGCGGTGCCGCCAACCGGTTCTATCTCTTATATCAACCATGCCACGTCGAGTATTCATCCGATTGTGGCGAAAGTAGAGATCCGCAAAGAGGGCAAAACAGGACGCGTTTACTACCCTGCCCCGTTTATGACTAACGAGAATCTGGCGCTGTATCAGGACGCTTACGAAATCGGCGCGGAAAAGATTATCGACACCTACGCCGAAGCGACACGCCATGTCGATCAGGGGCTGTCGCTGACGCTGTTTTTCCCCGATACCGCCACAACCCGCGATATCAACAAAGCGCAGATTTACGCCTGGCGTAAGGGAATCAAAACGCTCTATTACATTCGCCTGCGTCAGATGGCGCTGGAAGGTACTGAAATTGAAGGCTGCGTCTCCTGCACGCTCTAAGAGACTGAAAAACAATTGCAATATATTGAATTTGCAAGATTTTGTAGGCCGGATAAGGCGTTCACGCCGCATCCGGCAGGAACAAAGCGCACATTGCCAAAAATCGGAGTCTGATGAGTCCGGCTTTAAGGAATATCTATGAAACTCTCACGTATCAGCGCCATCAACTGGAACAAGATTACTGATGATAAAGATCTGGAGGTGTGGAATCGCCTGACCAGTAATTTCTGGCTACCGGAAAAAGTGCCGCTGTCGAACGATATCCCCGCCTGGCAGACATTAAGCGCCGTAGAGCAACAACTGACGATGCGTGTTTTTACTGGCCTGACGCTGCTCGACACGCTGCAAAATGTTATCGGCGCACCCTCGCTGATGCCCGATGCGCTCACGCCCCATGAAGAGGCGGTATTATCGAATATCAGCTTTATGGAAGCGGTTCATGCCCGCTCTTACAGCTCGATTTTCTCGACGTTGTGCCAGACAAAAGATGTCGATGCCGCCTACGCCTGGAGTGAAGAAAACGCGCCGTTGCAGCGAAAAGCACAGATTATTCAGCAACATTATCGCGGCGATAATCCGCTGAAAAAGAAAATCGCCAGTGTCTTTCTGGAATCATTTTTGTTCTACTCCGGCTTCTGGCTGCCGATGTATTTTTCCAGTCGCGGTAAGCTGACCAATACCGCAGACCTGATCCGTCTGATTATCCGCGATGAAGCAGTGCACGGTTATTACATCGGTTATAAATATCAGAAAAACCTGGAAAAAATCTCCCAGGCACAACGCGAAGAGTTAAAGAGTTTTGCCTTCGATTTGTTGCTGGAACTCTACGACAACGAACTGCAATACACCGATGAGCTGTACGCCGAAACCCCGTGGGCTGACGATGTAAAAGCGTTTCTCTGCTACAACGCTAATAAAGCATTAATGAATCTGGGGTACGAACCGCTTTTCCCGGCAGAAATGGCGGAAGTGAATCCGGCAATCCTCGCCGCGCTTTCGCCGAATGCCGATGAAAATCACGATTTCTTTTCCGGTTCTGGCTCCTCTTATGTGATGGGAAAAGCGGTCGAAACAGAAGACGAAGACTGGAATTTCTGACACGGTTATTTTAAAGAATATCATCAACCACAGCAGGGAAATAATTTCCATTAAGTAGCTTTTTATCACACAAATATTTTGTGGTGATCTACACTGATACTCTGTTGCATTATTCGCCTGAAACTACAATATTCAGGCGTTTTTTCGCTATCTATAACAAAAAATATCAACTTTTCTCGATTTGCTCTCAGCCCTTATATCACGGGAAATTCCGGCAATTTGCTCACGTCAATATTCATGCCACATTTGCCCTCAGGGGTTGCCTCAGATTCTCAGTATGTTAGGGTAGAAAAAAGTGACTATTTCCATCGGGTAATATATCGACATAAACAAATAACAGGAATCTTTCTATTGCATGGCAATTAAATTAGAAATTAAAAATCTTTATAAAATATTTGGGGAGCATCCACAGAGAGCTTTCAAATATATCGAACAAGGACTTTCAAAAGAACAAATTCTGGAAAAAACAGGGCTATCGCTTGGCGTAAAAGACGCCAGTCTGGCCATTGAAGAAGGCGAGATATTTGTCATCATGGGATTATCCGGTTCGGGTAAATCCACAATGGTACGCCTTCTCAATCGCCTGATTGAACCCACCCGTGGACAAGTACTGATTGACGGTGTGGATATTGCCAAAATATCCGACGCCGAACTCCGTGAGGTGCGCAGAAAAAAGATTGCGATGGTCTTCCAGTCCTTTGCCTTAATGCCGCATATGACCGTGCTGGACAATACTGCGTTTGGTATGGAATTGGCCGGAATTAATGCCGAAGAACGCCGGGAAAAAGCCATTGATGCACTGCGTCAGGTCGGGCTGGAAAATTATGCCCACAGCTACCCGGACGAACTCTCGGGCGGGATGCGTCAACGTGTCGGATTGGCTCGTGCATTAGCCATCAATCCGGATATTTTATTAATGGACGAAGCCTTCTCGGCGCTCGATCCACTAATTCGCACCGAGATGCAGGATGAGCTGGTAAAATTACAGGCGAAACATCAGCGCACCATTGTATTTATTTCTCACGATCTCGACGAAGCTATGCGTATTGGCGACAGAATTGCCATTATGCAAAATGGTGAAGTCGTTCAGGTCGGTACACCGGATGAAATTCTCAATAATCCGGCGAATGATTATGTCCGTACCTTCTTCCGTGGTGTTGATATTAGCCAGGTGTTCAGCGCAAAAGATATTGCCCGCCGCAGCCCTAATGGCTTAATTCGTAAAACGCCCGGTTTCGGCCCGCGTTCGGCACTGAAATTATTGCAGGATGAAGACCGCGAATATGGTTACGTCATCGAACGCGGTAATAAGTTTGTCGGCGCAGTCTCTATCGATTCGTTAAAAGCAGCATTAACGCAGCAGCAAGGTCTTGATGCGGCGCTGATTGATGCGCCGTTAGCGGTCGATGCACAAACGCCTCTTAGCGAGTTGCTCTCTCATGTCGGACAGGCGCCCTGTGCGGTGCCCGTGGTCGACGAGGACCAACAGTATGTCGGCATCATTTCGAAAGGAATGTTGCTGCGCGCTTTAGATCGTGAGGGGGTAAATAATGGCTGATCAAAATAATCCGTGGGATACCACGCCAGCGGCGGACAGTGCCGCACAATCCGCAGACGCCTGGGGTACACCGGCTCCAGCACCGACTGATGGCGGTGGCGCTGACTGGCTGACCAGTACGCCTGCGCCAAACGCCGAGCATTTTAATATTCTCGATCCGTTCCATAAGACGCTGATCCCACTCGACAGTTGGGTAACTGAAGGGATCGACTGGGTGGTTACCCATTTCCGTCCCCTTTTCCAGGGCGTGCGTGTTCCGGTGGATTACATCCTCAACGGTTTCCAGCAACTGCTGCTGGGTATGCCCGCACCTGTGGCGATTATCGTTTTCGCTCTCATCGCCTGGCAGATTTCCGGCGTCGGTATGGGCGTTGCGGCATTAGTTTCACTGATTGCTATCGGCGCGATTGGCGCATGGTCGCAAGCAATGGTCACCCTGGCGCTGGTATTAACTGCCCTGCTGTTCTGTATCGTCATTGGTCTGCCGCTGGGGATCTGGCTGGCGAGAAGTCCGCGAGCAGCGAAAATAATCCGTCCACTGCTTGATGCCATGCAGACCACGCCAGCGTTTGTTTATCTGGTGCCAATCGTCATGCTGTTTGGTATCGGTAACGTGCCGGGCGTGGTGGTGACGATCATCTTTGCTCTGCCGCCGATTATCCGTCTGACCATTCTGGGGATTAACCAGGTTCCGGCGGATCTGATTGAAGCCTCGCGCTCATTCGGTGCCAGCCCGCGCCAGATGCTGTTCAAAGTTCAGTTACCGCTGGCGATGCCGACCATTATGGCGGGCGTTAACCAGACGCTGATGCTGGCCCTTTCTATGGTGGTCATTGCCTCGATGATTGCCGTCGGCGGGCTGGGTCAGATGGTACTTCGCGGTATCGGTCGTCTGGATATGGGGCTTGCCACCGTTGGCGGCGTCGGGATTGTGATCCTCGCCATTATCCTCGATCGCCTGACGCAGGCCGTTGGGCGCGACTCACGCAGTCGCGGCAACCGTCGCTGGTACACCACTGGCCCTGTTGGTCTGCTGACCCGCCCATTCATTAAGTAACTCTGCACTTGCCCGGTGACGCCGGGCATTATCACCCTGCCAAAAAAAGGAATAACAATGCGACATAGCGTACTTTTTGCGACAGCGTTTGCCACGCTTATCTCTACACAAACTTTTGCTGCCGATCTGCCGGGCAAAGGCATTACTGTTAATCCAGTTCAGAGCACCATCACTGAAGAAACCTTCCAGACGCTGCTGGTCAGTCGTGCGCTGGAGAAATTAGGTTATACCGTCAATAAACCCAGCGAAGTGGATTACAACGTTGGCTACACCTCGCTTGCTTCCGGCGATGCAACCTTCACCGCCGTGAACTGGACGCCACTCCATGACAACATGTACGAAGCTGCCGGTGGCGATAAGAAATTTTATCGTGAAGGGGTATTTGTTAACGGCGCGGCGCAGGGTTACCTGATCGATAAGAAAACCGCCGACCAGTACAAAATCACCAACATCGCACAATTGAAAGATCCGAAGATCGCCAAACTGTTTGATACCAATGGCGATGGCAAAGCGGATTTAACCGGCTGTAACCCCGGCTGGGGCTGCGAAGGTGCCATTAATCACCAGCTTGCTGCGTATGAACTGACCAACACCGTGACGCATAATCAGGGTAACTATGCGGCGATGATGGCCGACACCATCAGTCGTTACAAAGAGGGCAAGCCGGTGTTTTACTACACCTGGACACCGTACTGGGTGAGTAACGAACTGAAGCCGGGCAAAGATGTCGTCTGGTTGCAGGTGCCGTTCTCCGCACTGCCGGGCGATAAAAATGCTGACACTAAACTGCCGAATGGCGCAAATTACGGCTTCCCGGTCAGCACCATGCATATCGTTGCCAACAAAGCCTGGGCTGAGAAAAACCCGGCGGCAGCGAAACTGTTTGCCATTATGCAGTTACCGGTTGCGGACATTAACGCCCAGAACGCCATTATGCATGACGGCAAGGCCTCAGAAGGCGATATTCAGGGTCACGTTGATGGCTGGATCAAAGCCCACCAGCAGCAGTTCGATGGCTGGGTGAATGAGGCGCTGGCAGCGCAGAAGTAATTTTTATTCGGGCGGATAAGGCGTTTTCGCCGCATCCGCCTTCTGTGCACAATGCCTGATGCGACGCTGGCGTCGTCTTATCATGCCTACAAATCACACCGCACATTTCAACAATCAATCTTTCACCCCACATCCATAAACATCCGCTATTATTGCTTTTCAGACTAATCATCACCTGATAAACAACAATAATGACTAAACCCAATCACGAGCTTAGCCCGGCGCTGATCGCGCTGATGTCGATCGCCACCGGTCTGGCGGTCGCCAGCAACTATTACGCCCAGCCATTGCTCGACACCATCGCGCGTAACTTTTCCCTTTCTGCCAGTTCGGCGGGCTTTATTGTCACCGCCGCGCAGCTAGGTTATGCCGCCGGTCTGCTATTTCTTGTTCCACTGGGTGATATGTTTGAACGCCGCAGGCTGATCGTCTCAATGACCTTACTGGCAGCCGGTGGCATGTTAATCACTGCCAGCAGTCAGTCGCTGGCGATGATGATCCTCGGTACGGCATTAACCGGTTTATTCTCGGTCGTGGCACAAATTCTGGTTCCGCTGGCGGCAACACTGGCCTCACCGGAAAAACGCGGCAAGGTGGTTGGCACTATTATGAGCGGCCTGCTACTGGGCATTTTGCTGGCGCGTACCGTTGCCGGGTTGCTGGCAAATCTCGGCGGCTGGCGCACCGTTTTCTGGGTCGCAGCAGTATTAATGGCGCTAATGGCGCTGACGTTGTGGCGCGGCCTGCCGCAGATGAAATCTGAGACGCACCTCAACTACCCACAGTTGCTTGGTTCCGTTTTCAGCATGTTTATCAGCGATAAGATCCTGCGCACCCGCGCGGTGCTGGGCTGCCTGACCTTTGCTAACTTCAGCATTCTGTGGACATCAATGGCCTTTTTGCTTGCCGCACCGCCTTTTAACTACAGCGATGGAACGATTGGTCTGTTTGGCCTTGCAGGAGCCGCTGGGGCGCTGGGCGCACGTCCGGCAGGTGGTTTTGCCGATAAGGGTCAATCGCACCTGACAACAACTTTCGGCCTACTGCTGCTATTGCTCTCATGGCTGGCGATCTGGTTTGGTCACACTTCCGTGCTGGCGCTGATTATCGGCATCCTGGTACTGGATCTCACCGTACAGGGCGTGCATATCACCAATCAAACCGTGATTTATCGTATTTATCCTGATGCACGTAATCGTCTGACCGCAGGCTATATGACCAGTTACTTTATTGGCGGTGCCGCCGGTTCACTGATTTCGGCCTCTGCCTGGCAACATGCCGGTTGGGCTGGCGTTTGCCTGGCTGGTGCGACGATTGCCCTGGTTAATCTGTTAGTCTGGTGGCGAGGTTTTCATCGTCAGGAAGCCGCTATTTAGACAATCAGCAACCGTTTTCGTGGCTTTACACTTATAAGGGTGTTAAGAAGCCCATCAGTCTGATAAGGTTAAGATATTCATTCAGTCTATTTATAATTTTAACAGTCGTTAAGCGTACACTCTATGGTAAGCCCTACTCCTCTGCCTGCTTCTGGTTCGGCGACCTTCATGGAAGGATGCAAAGACAGTTTACCGATTGTTATTAGTTATATTCCGGTGGCCTTTGCTTTCGGTCTGAATGCGACCCGTCTGGGATTTTCTCCTCTCGAAAGCGTTTTTTTCTCCTGCATCATTTATGCAGGCGCGAGTCAGTTCGTCATTACCACGATGCTGGCAGCCGGGAGTAGTTTGTGGGTCGCGGCGCTGACCGTCATGGCAATGGATGTTCGCCATATCCTGTATGGTCCATCGTTGCGTAGCCGCATTGTTCAGCGTCTGCAAAAATCGAAAACTGCATTGTGGGCGTTTGGCCTGACGGATGAAGTTTTTGCCGCAGCAACGGCAAAGCTGGTACGCAATAATCGCCGCTGGAGCGAGAACTGGATGATTGGCATTGCCTTCAGTTCATGGTCATCGTGGGTATTTGGTACGGTTATAGGGGCATTCTCCGGCAGCGGTTTGCTGCAAGGTTATCCAGCCGTTGAAGCAGCATTAGGCTTTATGCTACCGGCGCTCTTTATGAGTTTTCTGCTCGCCTCTTTCCAGCGCAAACAATCCCTTTGCGTTACCGCAGCGTTAATCGGCGCCCTTGCGGGCGTAACGCTATTTTCTATCCCCGTCGCCATTCTGGCAGGCATTGTCTGTGGCTGCCTCACTGCGCTAATTCAGGCATTCTGGCAAGGAGCGCCCGATGAGCTATGAGGTTCTGCTGCTTGGGTTACTGGTTGGCGCGGTTAATTACTGCTTTCGCTATTTGCCGCTGCGCCTGCGTGTGGGTAATGCCCGCCCAACCAAACGTGGTGCGGTGGGTATTTTGCTCGACACCATTGGCATAGCCTCGATTTGTGCTCTGCTGGTTGTCTCTACCGCACCAGAAGTGATGCACGATACACGCCGTTTCGTGCCCACGCTGGTCGGCTTTGCGGTACTGGGTGCCAGTTTCTATAAAACACGCAGCATTATCGTCCCGACACTGCTAAGTGCGCTGGCCTACGGGCTCGCCTGGAAAGTGATGGCGATTATATAACCCACAAGAATCATTTTTCTAAAACAATACATTTACTTTATTTGTCACTGTCGTTACTATATCGGCTGAAATTAATGAGGTCATACCCAAATGGATAGTTCGTTTACGCCCATTGAACAAATGCTAAAATTTCGCGCCAGCCGCCACGAAGATTTTCCTTACCAGGAAATCCTTCTGACCCGTCTTTGTATGCATATGCAGAGCAAGCTGCTGGAGAACCGCAATAAAATGCTGAAGGCTCAGGGGATTAACGAGACGTTGTTTATGGCGTTGATTACGCTGGAGTCTCAGGAAAACCACAGTATTCAGCCTTCTGAATTAAGTTGTGCTCTTGGATCATCCCGTACCAATGCGACGCGTATTGCCGATGAACTGGAAAAACGCGGTTGGATCGAGCGTCGTGAAAGCGATAACGATCGCCGCTGTCTGCATCTGCAATTAACGGAAAAAGGTCACGAGTTTTTGCGCGAGGTTTTACCGCCGCAGCATAACTGCCTGCATCAACTCTGGTCCGCACTCAGCACTAGCGAAAAAGATCAGCTTGAGCAAATCACCCGCAAGTTGCTCTCCCGTCTCGACCAAATGGAACAAGACGGCATGGTCCTCGAAGCGATGAGCTAACGCGTCATCTCGCTCAAAAATCCAGATTTATAAAAGAAAAACTGACCGGCCAGCATCGCAACGTGCTGGCCTTTTTGGCAAGCAGGTCGGTTCAGCCGATGAGTTAAGAAGATCGTGGAGAACAATATGAGCGCAAATGCGGAGACTCAAAACCCGCAGCAACCGGTAAAGAAGAGCGGCAAACGTAAGCGTCTGCTCCTCCTTCTCACCTTGCTCTTTATCATTATTGCCGTAGCGATAGGAATTTATTGGTTTTTGGTACTGCGTCATTTCGAAGAAACCGATGACGCATACGTGGCAGGGAATCAGATTCAAATTATGTCTCAGGTGTCAGGCAGCGTGACGAAAGTCTGGGCCGATAACACCGATTTTGTAAAAGAAGGCGATGTGCTGGTCACTCTCGACCCGACTGATGCTCGCCAGGCGTTTGAAAAAGCCAAAACTGCACTGGCTTCCAGCGTTCGTCAAACCCACCAGCTGATGATTAACAGCAAGCAGTTGCAGGCAAATATTGAGGTGCAGAAAATCGCCCTCGCTAAAGCACAGAGCGACTACAACCGCCGTGTGCCGCTGGGCAATGCCAACCTGATTGGTCGTGAAGAACTGCAACACGCCCGCGATGCCGTCACCAGCGCCCAAGCGCAACTGGATGTCGCCATTCAACAATACAATGCCAATCAGGCGATGATTCTGGGAACTAAACTGGAAGATCAGCCTGCCGTGCAACAGGCCGCAACTGAAGTACGTAATGCCTGGCTGGCGCTGGAACGTACCCGTATTGTCAGCCCAATGACCGGTTATGTCTCCCGCCGAGCCGTACAGCCAGGGGCGCAAATTAGCCCAACGACGCCGCTGATGGCGGTCGTTCCGGCGACCAATATGTGGGTGGATGCCAACTTTAAAGAGACGCAGATTGCCAATATGCGCATCGGTCAGCCGGTCACCATCACCACTGATATTTACGGCGATGATGTGAAATACACCGGTAAATTGGTCGGTCTGGATATGGGTACGGGTAGCGCGTTCTCGCTGCTTCCGGCGCAAAACGCCACCGGTAACTGGATCAAAGTCGTTCAGCGTCTGCCTGTTCGTATCGAACTGGACCAAAAACAGCTGGAGCAATACCCGCTGCGTATCGGTTTGTCCACGCTGGTGAGCGTCAATACCACTAACCGTGACGGTCAGGTACTGGCAAACAAAGTACGTTCTACGCCGGTAGCGGTAAGCACTGCGCGTGAAATCAGCCTGGCACCTGTCAATAAACTGATCGACGACATCGTAAAAGCTAACGCTGGCTAATCCAGAGGTGCGTGTGATGCAACAGCAAAAACCGCTGGAAGGCGCGCAACTGGTCATTATGACCATTGCGCTGTCACTGGCGACATTCATGCAGGTGCTGGACTCCACCATTGCTAACGTGGCGATCCCTACTATCGCCGGAAACCTGGGCTCATCGCTCAGCCAGGGAACGTGGGTGATCACCTCCTTCGGGGTGGCAAACGCCATCTCGATCCCCCTTACCGGCTGGCTGGCAAAGCGCGTCGGGGAAGTGAAGCTGTTCCTCTGGTCAACCATCGCCTTTGCTATTGCTTCGTGGGCGTGTGGTGTCTCCAGCAGCCTGAATATGCTGATCTTCTTCCGCGTGATTCAGGGGATTGTCGCCGGACCGTTGATCCCGCTTTCGCAAAGTCTGTTACTGAATAACTACCCGCCAGCCAAACGCTCGATCGCGCTGGCGTTGTGGTCGATGACGGTAATTGTCGCGCCAATTTGCGGCCCAATCCTCGGCGGTTATATCAGTGACAATTACCACTGGGGCTGGATATTTTTCATCAACGTGCCAATTGGCGTGGCGGTGGTGTTGATGACACTGCAAACCCTGCGCGGACGCGAAACCCGCACAGAAAGGCGGCGGATTGATGCCGTGGGGCTGGCACTGCTGGTGATTGGTATCGGCAGTCTGCAGATTATGCTCGACCGGGGTAAAGAGCTGGACTGGTTCTCATCACAGGAAATTATCGTCCTCACCGTGGTGGCAGTGGTGGCTATCAGCTTCCTGATTGTCTGGGAGCTGACCGACGATAACCCGATAGTCGATCTCTCGCTGTTTAAGTCGCGCAACTTCACCATCGGCTGCTTGTGTATCAGCCTCGCGTATATGCTCTACTTCGGCGCTATTGTTCTGTTGCCGCAGTTGTTGCAGGAGGTATACGGCTACACGGCAACCTGGGCAGGGCTGGCGTCTGCGCCGGTAGGGATTATTCCGGTGATCCTGTCGCCGATTATTGGTCGTTTTGCGCATAAACTGGATATGCGTCGGCTGGTAACCTTCAGCTTTATTATGTATGCCGTTTGCTTTTACTGGCGTGCTTATACTTTTGAACCGGGTATGGATTTTGGTGCATCGGCCTGGCCGCAGTTTATCCAGGGCTTCGCGGTGGCCTGCTTCTTTATGCCGCTGACCACCATTACGCTCTCTGGTTTGCCACCGGAACGACTGGCAGCGGCGTCGAGTCTCTCCAACTTTACGCGAACGCTGGCGGGTTCTATCGGCACGTCCATTACGACGACTATGTGGACTAACCGCGAGTCGCTGCACCATGCGCAGTTGACCGAATCAGTGAACCCATATAACCCGAACGCCCAGGCGATGTACCATCAACTGGAAGGACTGGGAATGACGCAACAGCAGGCTTCCGGCTGGATTGCCCAGCAGATCACCAATCAGGGGCTGATTATTTCCGCCAATGAGATCTTCTGGATGTCAGCCGGGATATTCCTCGTCCTGCTGGGGCTGGTGTGGTTTGCCAGGCCGCCATTTGGCGCAGGTGGAGGCGGAGGCGGCGCGCACTGATGTTGTCAAGGGGAGCTGCGGCTCCCTTTTTATTTGCTCATTCTGCAAACGGTTGTTTTATCCACTCAATCGGTGTATCTTCTCGCCGCCTCACACTCTTCCATTCACCATTAACCGGTTCTGAACATTCGTTCAGGTTGTTAATTCTCTTTTCCCTTCGCCCTCGCTTTCGCGGGTGATACTTACATTTTTCTTTTAACCCCAAAACTCGCACCCTCGCGGGCGTACATTTATTACACACCAAATAATGGATTATTATGAATACCCAACGTAAATACGGGAGAACCTGGCACTACCCTTTCTCCCCTGGCACCACCAGCGATGACCGCATTAACGCCAGTTACTGGCAAGATATGCAGGCAATTTCGCAACTGGTACATACTGAAAAACTCGACGGCGAAAATAACTGTCTTAATCGCTTCGGCGTGTTTGCCCGTTCCCATGCAGCCCCTACGGAATCGGCATGGAGCTATAAGATTCGCCAACGCTGGCAACTACTGAAAAACGATCTCGGCGATCTGGAGTTGTTTGGCGAAAATCTTTATGCCGTTCACTCCATTGAATACCGGGCACTGGAGCAGGATTTTTATCTGTTTGCCGTTCGCTGTCAGGACATGTGGTTAAGCTGGGAAGAAGTTCAGTTTTACGCCGCCTTGTTTGATTTTCCCTGCGTCCCGGAAATTTCCGGCCCGCAGCCGGGAAAAGATGAAAAAAGCTGGCAACATGATTTTCTGGCGCTGACCTGTGAGCGCGGCGCGTTCGATCCCTGGGATACGCAAACCGGGCAACCCTGTACGCTGGAAGGCATTGTCAGCCGAAATCGCGACGCATTTTCCGTTGCCGATTTTCCCCATAATGTATTCAAGTACGTGCGCAAAAATCATGTCAAAACCAGCGAACACTGGAAGCGCCACTGGCGTCGGGCGCGGATGGCCCATGAGTTCGCTTATGGAGAACAGTCATGATTTGGCGACTTACCGACGATAAACGCTGGTCGACACTTCGCCAGCGTTTTAGCTGGGTTGAGGAGATGCATCACACGCCGCAAGACCCGGAGCATCATGGCGAAGGTGACGTTGGCGTGCATACCGAAATGGTGCTTAACGCGCTCGTTGCTCTGCCAGAATTCCAGCAACTCCCCGCTCAACAGCAGGAAGTTTTATGGGCGGCGGCGTTATTGCATGATGTTGAAAAGCGCAGCACTACCGTTCAGGAAAACGGACGTATTCAGTCGCCTGGTCATGCTCGTCGGGGCGAACTGACGGCCCGACAAATTTTATGGCGCGATATCCCCACGCCATTTGTGCTGCGCGAGCAAATCGTTGCACTGGTGCGTCTGCATGGGTTACCGCTATGGTTACTGGAACGTCCGGAACCGGAGCGTTTACTGCTCACTGCTGCGATGCGCGTCGACACGCGTCTGCTCGCCCTGCTTGCCCGTGCCGATCTGCTTGGTCGTCATTGCCCTGATAAGCAGTCAATGCTGGAACGCATCGATCTGTTCGAGCTGTTTTGCCATGAGCAACAATGCTGGGGAAAAGCGCGCCCATTCGTTTCTGATTCCGCACGCTGGCATTACCTGACCCATGAACAAAGTTCTCCCGATTTTGTTCCCTGGGAGGCTGAACATTTTGAAGTTACTTTGCTGTGTGGCTTACCGGGAATGGGCAAAGATCGCTATATCAGTGAACAGTGCCAGGGAATGGATGTTATCAGCCTTGATGACATGCGGCGGCTAATCAATGCCAGCCCGGACGACAAAACCGCCACCGGGCGTATTGTGCAACAGGCAAAAGAAGAGGCGCGCGTTTTTTTACGCCAGAAAAAGCCGTTCATCTGGAATGCGACGAACATTACCCGCCAGCTGCGTAGCCAGCTTATCAGTCTGTTTACGGATTACGATGCGAGAGTCAGGATTGTCTATCTGGAAGTGCCGTGGTCGCAATGGAAGCAGCAAAATGCCAGACGCGAGTATGCCGTTCCTGAAGCGGTGGTGATGCGGATGGCCTCAAGGCTGGAAGTTCCACAACCTGATGAAGCGCATAGCGTGGAATATCGGGTGACTGACAGGTAGAAAGCCGGAGAATTAAACACCTGCCCGATACGTTTATCGTATCGGGCAGATTTACATTGCCTGAGAAGAGAATACTTTTGCACTTTTCTTAATGAGGAAATGTTTAATCTTATTATTTACGTGCATATAACCCATGCTTGGAAACCAGACTTACATTATTTTTTGATAATAATCCTGGTGTTTTTTATATCTAAAAAGATGTGCAAACAATAAACATGCAATTAATCAGTTACTGTTACTAACCCCGCAAAATTCCGAAAAAACATCTTATTGATTTCCTTTGCTTTTTCTTTGCTCATTTTTTATGCCTTAAGACATTTAAAAATTTCCGCTAAGTAAAATTATGCACCTTATTTTCACCCTAATGCCTAAACCATCAAAACAAATTAATATCAAATTAATCACAAATTAAACTGATTTATAATTATTGGCCTCACACACTACCCTTCATTTACAGAACAGCAACCTGATTCAGCGGCCTTAAAATCTAATTTTTTACGTAGTTACTGTGGATTCGCTATTTATCTTAAAATAAATCATAAGGATGAAAATTAACTTTATGAATATCAGACAGCATCCCTTGTCCACGCTGGCAATAGCTATTTCAACTGTGCTATCAATACCAATTTCTCAGGCATGGACACCACCAACCACTATCAACAGCGATGTGACAATCAATAATAATGATGTCGTAACCTTATCTTCATCAGAAAATAACTCACCAGTATGGGATCAATTTCGTTATCTTAATGTTGGAACAACAAGTGAAGGAACGTTGAATATAGATGGGCGGGATCTGACTACTTCTAAAATCGTCATAGGTAATGCGACGTCAGGGACAATAAAATTAGAAAATAACTCTCATCTGACACTTAGCCATGCGTCGCCTAACCAACGTGATATTTATTTAGGAACCAATGGCGGCTCAGGAACCTTAATGGTCCTTAGCGGCAGTACTATCACCGATTTAAATGAATTCAGAATTGGTGAATTTAATTACCAGGCGCAGGGACAGGTCGTTATTGACGGTGAGGGTTCATCCGTTGCCGCACGGTATGTGATGGTAGGCGATCAGGGGACGGGTAAACTCGAAATCACTCATGGCGGTCATCTTACCTCATCGGTTGATATGATCATTGGCTTTAATGGAAATATGGAGAATTTTCAGGGAACGGGATACGGCGAAACCCTAGTTGATGGTGACAATTCTTCATTAGCCGTGAATGAATTTATCTCCCTTGGGGGATTGGGCTCATTGCTGAACGATGCAAAAGGTATTCTTACCGTTAGTAATAATGCCACGGTCAGCGCGAATCAATTTATCTGGCTTGGAATGGACGAAACCAGCACCGGTATTCTAAACATTGGTGGAGCACAGGGAGAAGCCGAACAGAAAGCGGGAACAATCAAGACACCGATTATCCATATGGGAAGCGATGTCGGTGATAGTACCGCCCAGATTAATTTCAACCATTCCAGCGAAGATTTTATCCTGGCGGCAGATATCGTTGGCAAAGGCGAGGTTAACCAGGTGGGTTCCGGAGTCACTACTTTAACTGGCGCAAATACTTATTCTGGTCAAACAAATATTAGTAAAGGCACCCTGCGCGCCGGTATCAACGATACCTTTAGCCCGAACTCCAGTTATGCCGTCTCCAGTGGAGGAAATATCGATTTAGACGGTTTTTCACAAACCTTAAATGCGCTGGATTTGGCAGGTACGGCAACGCTATCATCCTCAAAAAATGGCAACAATTTGACGCCTGCCACACTCACCATCAATGGCAATTACACCGCCAATAACGGTTTGTTAGTTATGCGTACCGAACTCGGCGATGATAATTCTGCGACCGATAAATTAATTGTAAAAGGCAACACGTCTGGTCATACCCGTGTGAGTGTTCACAATGCCGGTGGTCAGGGCGCCGATACGCTTGAAGGTATCCGCATTGTTGAAATAACGGGGGCATCAGAGGGTACGTTTAGTAAAGAAGGCCGTATTGTTGCCGGAGCCTATGATTATAACGTGACGAAAAGTGACGATCAGAACTGGTACTTAACCAGTGAAACCCCACTTATACCACCTGTTGACCCTGTAATTCCCGATACACCTTCACCTTACACGCCTTCGCCTTACACACCCGCTTCACCTGAACCGCAGCCGGAAAGAAAGCATCAGTATCGCCCGGAGATTGGCAGCTATGTGGCCA
>NZ_PTRI01000026.1:0-56665 GCF_002965965.1 Escherichia sp. MOD1-EC5495 | reverse complement strand
AACTCGCGACCCCGACCTTGGCAAGGTCGTGCTCTACCAACTGAGCTATTCCCGCGTACTACTTAATTTTTGCTTTCGTAATTTCGCATTTCTGCGTCGTTACGGGAGGCGCATTATACGAGAAATCTTTCCCTCTGCAACCCCCCTAAAAATTTTTTTTTGAGTTTTTATCTCAAGTGCTGAAATTATCAGCAAGACGTTCAATTTAGCGCCAAACCCACGCCGCCGCAAGTGGAATCCGGCGGTTACGTGACCAGGAAAAATTTTACAGCTTGATAAAATGCTCGCGGTAGTAAGCCAGCTCCGCCACCGATTCACGGATATCATCCATCGCCTGATGCGTCCCCTGCTTGGTAAAACCATCAAGAATTTCCGGCTTCCAGCGGCGCGCCAGCTCTTTCAGGGTGCTGACATCAAGATAACGGTAGTGGAAGTAGGCTTCCAGCTCCGGCATGTATTTAAACAGGAAGCGACGGTCCTGACCGATGCTGTTACCGCAAATCGGCGATTTTCCCGCAGGCACCCACTGTTTTAAAAATTCGAGCGTTGCCAGTTCAGCTTCCCGATCGCCCATCGTGCTCGCTTTCACGCGCTCCACCAGCCCGCTGGCGGTATGGGTACGGACATTCCAGTCATCCATCAGCGCCAGCTGTTCATCGGACTGATGTACTGCAATGGTCGGCCCTTCTGCCAGAATATTCAGGTTGGCATCGGTCACCAGCGTGGCAATCTCAATAATGCGATCGCGCTCGGGATCCAGACCGGTCATCTCAAGATCGATCCAAATCAGGTTGTTTTCATTGGCACTCATGCTATTTTCCACCCATTCACAGTGACTATATTGATCCACAATTGCGTGTATCATAGATGTTTTGCCCATCAGGGGCGACCAGGAGTCAGTACGATTGAGTAAAAATAAACTCTCCAAAGGCCAACAGCGCCGTGTGAACGCCAATCACCAGCGTCGTCTTAAAACGTCTAAGGAGAAGCCCGACTACGACGACAATCTGTTTGGCGAGCCTGATGAAGGTATCGTCATCAGCCGTTTTGGTATGCACGCTGATGTGGAATCCGCAGACGGCGAAGTTCACCGCTGCAATATTCGCCGTACCATCCGTTCGCTGGTAACCGGCGATCGCGTGGTCTGGCGTCCGGGTAAACCAGCGGCAGAAGGCGTAAATGTCAAAGGGATCGTGGAAGCGGTGCATGAGCGCACCTCGGTGTTGACGCGCCCGGATTTCTACGACGGCGTGAAACCTATTGCCGCCAACATCGACCAGATTGTCATTGTCTCCGCTATTTTGCCGGAGCTGTCGCTCAATATTATCGACCGTTACCTGGTGGCCTGCGAAACCTTACAGATTGAACCGATTATCGTGCTCAACAAGATAGACCTGCTGGACGACGAAGGCATGGCATTCGTCAACGAGCAGATGGATATTTATCGCAACATCGGTTATCGCGTATTGATGGTTTCCAGCCATACTCAGGATGGGCTGAAACCGCTGGAAGAGGCGTTGACCGGGCGCATCAGCATTTTTGCCGGACAGTCTGGCGTCGGCAAATCCAGTCTGCTTAACGCGCTGCTGGGGCTGCAAAAAGAGATCCTGACCAACGATGTCTCGGACAACTCCGGTCTCGGTCAGCACACCACCACTGCTGCCCGGCTGTATCACTTTCCGCACGGCGGCGATGTCATTGATTCCCCTGGCGTACGTGAATTTGGCCTCTGGCATCTGGCACCGGAACAAATCACTCAAGGCTTTGTCGAATTTCATGATTACTTAGGCCTGTGTAAATATCGCGATTGCAAACACGATACCGATCCGGGCTGCGCAATCCGTGAAGCGGTTGATGAGGGGAAAATCGCGGAAACTCGTTTCGAAAACTATCACCGTATTCTGGAAAGCATGGCGCAGGTAAAAACGCGTAAAAACTTTTCTGATACGGATGACTGACAATTAAGCTAACCGTCGTTAGAATCGTCCCCTTTTTTTCAGGATCCGGCATGAACGCCGGATCAGGAACGACAAAACAATGGCCTGGAGGCTACCTTGTTAAATTCATTTAAACTTTCGCTACAGTACATTCTGCCAAAACTATGGCTTACTCGCCTGGCGGGTTGGGGCGCAAGCAAGCGGGCAGGATGGCTGACAAAACTGGTTATCGATCTGTTCGTTAAATACTACAAGGTCGACATGCAAGAGGCACAAAAGCCGGACACCGCCAGTTACCGCACCTTTAACGAATTTTTTGTCCGTCCGTTGCGTGACGAAGTACGCCCAATCGATACCGATCCAAATGTCCTGGTCATGCCTGCCGATGGCGTTATTAGCCAGTTAGGTAAAATCGAAGAAGATAAAATCCTGCAAGCCAAAGGCCACAACTACAGCCTCGAAGCCCTGCTGGCGGGTAACTACCTGATGGCGGATCTCTTCCGCAATGGTACGTTTGTGACCACTTACCTCTCCCCGCGTGACTACCACCGCGTGCATATGCCGTGCAACGGCATTCTGCGGGAGATGATCTACGTGCCGGGCGATCTCTTCTCTGTGAACCATCTCACCGCTCAGAACGTGCCGAATCTGTTTGCCCGTAACGAACGCGTAATCTGCCTGTTCGATACCGAATTTGGCCCGATGGCGCAGATTCTGGTCGGTGCGACGATTGTTGGCAGCATTGAGACGGTCTGGGCGGGCACCATTACGCCACCGCGCGAAGGCATCATCAAACGCTGGACCTGGCCTGCAGGGGAAAACGACGGCTCCGTGGCACTGCTGAAAGGCCAGGAAATGGGTCGCTTTAAACTCGGCTCTACCGTTATCAACCTGTTTGCACCGGGTAAAGTGAATCTGGTTGAGCAACTGGCAAGCCTTTCTGTCACTAAGATTGGTCAGCCACTGGCAGTATCTACCGAACCCTTTGTTACCCCAGAAGCTGAACCTGCCCCGCTTCCTGCTGAAGAGATCCAGGCAGAACACGACGCCAGCCCATTGGTTGACGACAACAAAGACCAGGTCTAATCCATCAAAGGAAACGCTGACGTGCGCCTGATTATCACTTTTCTGATGGCCTGGTGCCTCAGTTGGGGGGCGTACGCCGCGACGGCCCCCGATAGCAAACAAATCACCCAGGAACTGGAGCAGGCAAAAGCGGCGAAACCCGCGCAGCCAGAAGTCGTAGAGGCGCTCCAGTCTGCCTTAAATGCGCTTGAGGAGCAAAAAGGCTCCCTTGAGCGCATCAAGCAATATCAGCAAGTTATCGATAATTACCCCAAACTCTCCGCTACTCTGCGCGCGCAGTTGAACAACATGCGTGATGAGCCGCGCAGCGTGTCGCCGGGGATGTCTACCGACGCGCTGAATCAGGAAATTCTCCAGGTCAGCAGTCAATTGCTGGATAAAAGCCGTCAGGCTCAGCAAGAACAGGAGCGCGCCCGCGAGATTGCGGATTCGCTGAATCAACTGCCGCAACAGCAAACCGACGCCCGCCGCCAGTTGAATGAAATCGAGCGTCGTCTCGGGACACTTACGGGAAATAGTCCACTTAATCAGGCGCAAAATTTCGCGTTGCAGGCCGACTCCGCGCGTTTGAAGTCATTGGTCGATGAGCTCGAACTGGCACAACTTTCTGCCAATAACCGTCAGGAACTGGCGCGTCTGCGTTCGGCACTGGCAGAAAAAGAGAGTCAACAACTGGATGCGTATTTGCAGGCATTGCGTAACCAGTTGAATAGCCAACGCCAGCTTGAGGCTGAACGGGCACTCGAAAGCACTGAATTACTGGCAGAAAGCAGTGCCGATTTGCCGAAAGATATCGTCGCTCAATTCAAAATTAACCGCGAACTGTCGGCGGCGTTGAATCAGCAGGCGCAGCGGATGGATCTCGTCGCTTCACAGCAACGTCAGGCTACCAGCCAGACGTTACAGGTTCGGCAGGCGCTGAATACACTACGCGAACAATCACAATGGCTGGGTTCGTCAAACCTGCTCGGCGAAGCACTGCGGGCGCAGGTGGCACGGCTGCCAGAAATGCCCAAACCGCAGCAACTGGATACTGAAATGGCGCAGTTGCGCGTGCAACGGTTACGTTATGAGGATCTCCTCAATAAACAGCCGCTGCTACGGCAAATCCATCAGGCCGACGGTCAACCACTTACCGCCGAACAAAACCGTATTCTTGAAGCACAATTGCGTACTCAGCGTGAGTTACTGAACTCCTTACTCCAGGGTGGCGACACGCTACTGCTTGAACTGACCAAGCTGAAAGTCTCCAACGGACAACTGGAAGATGCGCTGAAAGAGGTCAATGAAGCGACGCACCGCTATCTGTTCTGGACCTCTGACGTGCGCCCGATGACCATCGCCTGGCCGCTGGAGATCGCTCAGGATCTGCGCCGTCTGATCTCGCTGGACACCTTCAGCCAGTTAGGTAAAGCCACCATGATGATGCTGACCAGCAAAGAGACGATTTTGCCGCTGTTTGGCGCGTTGATTCTGGTCGGTTGCAGTATTTACTCGCGCCGCTATTTCACCCGTTTTCTTGAACGTTCGGCAGCGAAAGTCGGCAAAGTCACCCAGGATCACTTCTGGCTGACGTTGCGCACCCTTTTCTGGTCGATTCTCGTCGCATCACCGCTGCCAGTGCTGTGGATGACGCTGGGTTACGGCTTGCGCGAGGCGTGGCCTTATCCGCTGGCGGTAGCGATTGGCGATGGCGTAACGGCCACCGTGCCGCTGCTGTGGGTAGTGATGATTTGTGCCACCTTTGCCCGCCCGAACGGCTTGTTTATCGCTCATTTTGGCTGGCCGCGCGAACGGGTTTCCCGTGGGATGCGCTACTATCTGATGAGCATCGGGCTTATTGTGCCGCTGATTATGGCGCTGATGATGTTCGATAATCTCGACGACCGCGAGTTTTCCGGTTCGCTGGGACGTCTTTGCTTTATCCTCATTTGCGGTGCACTGGCGGTAGTCACACTCAGCCTGAAAAAAGCCGGTATCCCGCTGTATCTCAACAAAGAGGGCAGCGGTGACAACATTGCTAACCATATGTTGTGGAACATGATGATTGGCGCGCCGCTGGTCGCTATTCTCGCCGCAGCGGTGGGTTATCTGGCAACGGCGCAAGCTCTGCTGGCAAGGCTGGAAACATCGGTCGCCATCTGGTTCCTGTTGCTGGTGGTTTATCATGTTATCCGCCGCTGGATGCTGATCCAGCGACGCAGGCTGGCGTTTGACCGGGCGAAGCATCGCCGGGCAGAGATGTTAGCGCAACGTGCGCGTGGCGAAGAAGAAGCGCATCATCACAGTAGCCCGGAAGGGGCAATTGAAGTCGATGAAAGCGAAGTCGATCTCGATGCTATCAGCGCACAATCCTTACGGCTGGTGCGTTCAATCCTGATGCTGATCGCCCTGCTTTCGGTCATTGTGCTGTGGTCGGAAATCCATTCCGCTTTTGGCTTCCTCGAAAATATTTCGCTATGGGATGTCACATCCACAGTGCAGGGCGTGGAAAGTCTGGAACCGATTACCCTCGGTGCGGTGCTGATTGCCATTCTGGTGTTTATTATCACCACGCAGCTGGTGCGCAACCTGCCCGCGCTGCTGGAGCTGGCGATTTTGCAGCACCTCGATTTAACGCCGGGTACGGGCTACGCCATCACCACCATCACCAAATATCTGCTGATGCTGATTGGCGGGCTGGTCGGCTTCTCGATGATTGGTATTGAGTGGTCGAAATTGCAGTGGCTGGTCGCTGCGCTCGGTGTTGGTCTCGGCTTTGGTTTGCAGGAGATTTTCGCCAACTTTATCTCTGGCCTGATTATCCTGTTCGAAAAACCGATTCGCATTGGCGATACGGTGACGATTCGCGATCTCACCGGTAGCGTGACGAAAATTAACACCCGTGCCACCACCATCAGCGACTGGGACCGTAAAGAGATTATTGTGCCAAACAAGGCGTTTATTACTGAGCAGTTTATCAACTGGTCGCTCTCTGACTCAGTCACACGCGTGGTGTTGACGATTCCGGCTCCTGCCGATGCCAACAGTGAAGAAGTGACGGAGATCCTGCTAACCGCAGCACGCCGCTGTTCGCTGGTAATCGACAATCCGGCGCCGGAAGCCTTCCTGGTGGATCTGCAACAGGGGGTTCAGATTTTCGAATTGCGTATTTACGCCGCTGAAATGGGACACCGGATGCCGCTGCGCCATGAGATCCACCAGTTGATTCTGGCAGGCTTCCACGCCCACGGTATTGATATGCCATTCCCGCCCTTCCAGATGCGTCTGGAAAGCCTGAACGGTAAACAAACGGGAAGAACATTAACTTCTGCGGGTAGACGTCGCCAGGCGGGAAGTTTGTAATGTGTGAAGCTGCCAAATGACGCCAACGTGACTAATTTAGCAGCTTAGCATCATCTTCAGTTATCTCCGGCTCCGGAGAGTATCATCCATAACGCATTTCTTCCTGACAACTCATCGCCGGACTGGCGATGAGTTGTTATTGCAGACAATCAATCTAAAGTTAACTCAGGCTGACTCGCCATGCGGCTGCAATAGTTCTGGTAAATCGCCATCGCTAACAGAGAGAAGAAGACAGGGCCGCCAATCATCCACAATGTGCTGTCCCAGTCTCCGGCCTCAACCACTGGCTGGATGATGGTGAAGACGTTCGCAAAAGTCACCACCAGTACGACAACCACCGTCGCGATCATTGCCGACATATGCGTTTTGAAAATCACAAACGGTCTGTCGAGATCCTGACGCGCTTTAAAGAACGGGAAAGCCAGCGCGAGGAACAGATACGGAATGGTCATGGAAACGTTCGCCATCAGCGTCAGCTTGTTAAAGAATGCCGATGCGGTGCCGCCGCCAAAGGAAACCAGCAGGATGAAGACAGTAACCAACCCACACTGCATCCACATGGCAATGGACGGCATCCCCATGGCGTTCAGGCGCGTCATCGGCTCCGGCCACAAGGCTTTCGGCGTTCCCTGGATGATTGCTTTCAGTGGTGAATAGCAGAGCGTAAAGAACGCACCGGTGTAAGCGAGGAACATGGAAAGTCCGGTAATACGCGCAAACCATACGCCCAGCGACAATGACGCTTCAGGTGATAAATGCAGCGCGTTACCCAGCGACATCCCCAGGCTCTTCATCAGCACATAGGTAATATTGCCGAGGTTAACAGAACCATTACTTAATACCTGCTGCCAGTTAGTGCTGACGCCCCATAAGAATATTGCCAACGAATAACCGATTGAAATAACAATAGCGGCAAAAACAATACCTTTAGCAAAGTTCTTTTCTGGGTTTTCCGTTTTATCTACCAGTCCACCTACAGCCTCAATTCCGCCATAAGCAAAAATGGCAAATACGACAAAAGATAACATCGCCAGTCCGGACTGATATCCCGGATTCGGTGATGCCAGGAAATTAATATCCTGCGCGAAATGCCCACCATTTAATAACAAAATAGTAATGCTTACTAACAGCAATACTAAATTAAGACACATTACTGCAATACCGCCCACCGCAGTAATACGGGCAATTTTATTAATCCCTTTCGAGGCAACGACGGTAACCAGAATCATCCATGCTACAGCCAGCAGCCCAACCACCTGCGTAGGCTCAAGCCCAGCAATGCGCCAGTGCTGGGTCATATCGCTACCATAGAGGAAAGTAGAAAACGGCACCCAGACTTTAGCGGAGGTACTCACCATCCAAATGATATAAGAGGAAAACCACATAAATGTGCCGATGAAAGCAAAACGTGGTCCAACGCTATTATTCATCCAGGAATAGATACCGCCTTCTTCTTTGCGATAGGCAGCCCCCATTTCAGCCATCATTAAGGCGAATGGAATAAAGAATAATAATGCAGAAAATATATACCACGGAATCGCACTATATCCCATTAAATAATAAGCCGAAGGGCTATTCGCAAAACCGAATACTGAAGTAAAGATCATCAGTATGAGTCCAATTAGACTCATCTTTTTTATCGTGTGAGGCATGAAATCATCCTTCATTTCAGCGCGCATATTAAACGCGCCAACTAACTGCACTACCCACCGATTGGTGGGCAACAATAAAACTAAAACAGAATTGATACCCGGATGATAGCAAACATCCAGTCTTAAATTGTGCGCTTTAGCGGAAAAATGAAAACATATGCTACAGAATGGCGCTGACTACGCCATTCTATGTTGATTTATGGCTAATTTTTCAGAATTATGCCCGGTCGACACTAAAGGCGATCACTTCTGCCAGTGTCTCCGCGCCCAGTGCTAACATCACCAGGCGGTCAACACCTAACGCCACGCCGGAACAGTCGGGCATACCAACTTCAAGAGCTTCGATCAGGTTATGGTCGATAGGATGCTGCGGTAAACCACGTGCCGCACGTTTACGGTTATCCTGTTCAAAGCGTTGTTGCTGTTCACGGGCATCCGTCAATTCATGGAAACCATTCGCCAGCTCAATACCTTTGTAGTAGACCTCGAAGCGTTCTGCGACTCGATGATCCTCGGTACTGATTTGTGCCAGTGATGCCTGAGTGGCTGGAAAATGGTACACAAAAGTTGGTTTCTCTTTACCAATGTTCGGTTCCACACCAAAGGTAAACAACAGTTGCAGCAGCGTGTCGCGGTCTTCTTCGGTATCTGCAACGTTGCTGAGATCCAGCTTTGCCGCCACTTCCCGCAACTGCGTTTTATCAGCAGAGAGCGGATCAATTTCCAGATAACGCAAGAAGGCTTGCTGATAAGAAAGGCTTTCTGCTGCCGGGCAGTCCAGCACCTGTTGCAGAAGATCGTCCACCTCGTTCATCAACCGGTACATATCATAGTGCGGTCGATACCACTCCAGCATCGTGAACTCAGGGTTGTGATAACGACCCATCTCTTCATTACGAAAGCTGCGGCACAGCTGGAATACCGGACCACAACCGGCAACCAACAGGCGTTTCATATGGTATTCCGGGCTGGTCATTAACCAGAGATTCATCCCCTGCGAATGCCCGGGGCCAACGAAACGTGTCTCAAACGGGACCAGATGAATATCGGTTACCGTCGCCTGGCTCATACAAGGCGTCTCCACCTCCAGCACTCCACGATCGGCAAAGAAACGACGGATCTCCGCCATAATCGCCGCGCGCTTTAATAAGTTAGGAATGGATGCGCTCGGCTGCCAGGATGCCGTTTCGCTCATAGTAAAATCTCCAGTTTTTAACAAGGGCACGAAGTCTACTCGCAACGCGACGGCGAGACAAATTTTACGCAGGAATCAATCAACGGTGGGCAGTGACTAAAAAAACCACAACATGATGCTTTAGTAATTAAATTAATCATCTTCAGTGATAATTTAGCCCCCTGGCACGCTAAAAAAATCGATCTCGTCAAATTTCAGACTTATCCATCAGACTATACTGTTGTACCTATAAAGGAGCAGTGGAATAGCGTTCGCAGACCGTAACTTTCAGATACTTACCCTGAAGTACGGTGCTGCGGGATAAAAACAATCTGGAGGAATGTCGTGCAAACCTTTCAAGCCGATCTTGCCATTGTAGGTGCCGGTGGCGCGGGATTACGTGCTGCAATTGCTGCCGCGCAGGCAAATCCAAATGCAAAAATCGCACTAATCTCAAAAGTATACCCGATGCGCAGCCATACCGTTGCCGCTGAAGGGGGCTCAGCCGCTGTCGCGCAGGATCATGACAGCTTCGAATATCACTTTCACGATACAGTAGCGGGTGGCGACTGGTTATGTGAGCAGGATGTTGTGGATTATTTCGTCCACCACTGCCCAACCGAAATGACCCAACTGGAACTGTGGGGATGCCCATGGAGCCGTCGCCCGGATGGTAGCGTCAACGTCCGTCGCTTCGGCGGCATGAAAATCGAGCGTACCTGGTTCGCCGCCGATAAGACCGGCTTCCATATGCTGCACACGCTGTTCCAGACTTCTCTGCAATTCCCGCAGATCCAGCGTTTTGACGAACACTTCGTGCTGGATATTCTGGTCGATGATGGTCATGTTCGCGGCCTTGTAGCCATGAACATGATGGAAGGTACGTTGGTGCAGATCCGCGCTAATGCAGTAGTTATGGCAACCGGCGGTGCGGGTCGCGTATATCGCTACAACACCAATGGTGGCATCGTAACTGGTGACGGTATGGGTATGGCACTGAGCCATGGCGTTCCGCTGCGTGATATGGAATTTGTTCAGTATCACCCTACCGGCCTGCCGGGTTCCGGTATCCTGATGACCGAAGGTTGCCGTGGTGAAGGCGGTATTCTGGTCAACAAAAACGGCTACCGTTATCTGCAAGACTACGGTATGGGCCCGGAAACGCCGCTGGGCGAGCCGAAAAACAAATACATGGAACTGGGTCCGCGTGACAAAGTTTCTCAGGCCTTCTGGCACGAATGGCGTAAAGGTAACACCATCTCCACGCCACGCGGCGATGTGGTTTATCTCGACCTGCGTCATCTGGGCGAGAAAAAACTGCACGAACGTCTGCCGTTCATCTGTGAACTGGCGAAAGCGTACGTTGGCGTCGATCCGGTTAAAGAACCGATTCCGGTACGTCCGACCGCGCACTACACCATGGGCGGTATCGAAACCGATCAAAACTGCGAAACCCGTATTAAAGGTCTGTTTGCCGTTGGCGAATGTTCCTCTGTTGGTCTGCACGGTGCAAACCGTCTGGGTTCCAACTCGCTGGCGGAACTGGTGGTCTTCGGTCGTCTGGCGGGTGAGCAAGCAATGGAACGCGCATCTACTGCTGGTAATGGCAACGATGCGGCAATCAATGCCCAGGTTGCTGGCGTTGAGCAGCGCCTGAAAGATCTGGTTAACCAGGATGGCGGCGAAAACTGGGCGAAGATCCGCGACGAAATGGGCCAGTCCATGGAAGAAGGTTGCGGTATCTACCGTACACCGGAACTGATGCAGAAAACCATCGACAAACTGGCGGAACTGCAAGAACGCTTCAAGCGCGTGCGTATCACCGACACTTCCAGCGTGTTCAACACCGACCTGCTCTACACCATTGAGCTGGGTCATGGGCTGAACGTTGCTGAATGTATGGCACACTCCGCGATGGCACGTAAAGAATCTCGCGGCGCGCACCAGCGTCTGGACGAAGGTTGCACCGAGCGTGACGACATCAACTTCCTCAAACACACCCTCGCCTTCCGCGATGCTGATGGCACTACTCGCCTGGAGTACAGCGACGTGAAGATTACTACGCTGCCGCCAGCTAAACGCGTTTACGGTGGCGAAGCGGATGCAGCCGATAAGGCGGAAGCAGCCAATAAGAAGGAGAAGGCGAATGGCTGAGATGAAGAACCTGAAAATCGAGGTGGTGCGCTATAACCCGGAAGTCGATACCGCACCGCATAGCGCATTCTATGAAGTGCCTTATGACGCAACCACCTCATTACTGGATGCGCTGGGCTATATCAAAGACAACCTGGCACCAGACCTGAGCTACCGCTGGTCCTGCCGTATGGCGATTTGTGGTTCCTGCGGCATGATGGTTAACAACGTACCGAAACTGGCATGTAAAACCTTCCTGCGCGACTACACCGACGGTATGAAGGTTGAAGCGTTAGCTAACTTCCCGATCGAACGCGATCTGGTCGTCGATATGACCCACTTCATCGAAAGTCTGGAAGCGATCAAACCGTACATCATCGGCAACTCCCGCACTGCGGATCAGGGTACTAACATTCAGACCCCGGCGCAGATGGCGAAGTATCACCAGTTCTCCGGTTGCATCAACTGTGGTCTGTGCTACGCCGCGTGCCCGCAGTTTGGCCTGAACCCAGAGTTCATCGGTCCGGCTGCCATTACGCTGGCGCATCGTTATAACGAAGATAGCCGCGACCACGGTAAGAAGGAGCGTATGGCGCAGTTAAACAGTCAGAACGGCGTATGGAGCTGTACTTTCGTGGGCTACTGCTCCGAAGTCTGCCCGAAACACGTCGATCCGGCTGCGGCCATTCAGCAGGGCAAAGTAGAAAGTTCGAAAGACTTTCTTATCGCGACCCTGAAACCACGCTAAGGAGTGCAACATGACGACTAAACGTAAACCGTATGTACGGCCAATGACGTCCACCTGGTGGAAAAAATTGCCGTTTTATCGCTTTTACATGCTGCGCGAAGGCACGGCGGTTCCGGCTGTGTGGTTCAGCATTGAACTGATTTTCGGGCTGTTTGCCCTGAAAAATGGCCCGGAATCCTGGGCGGGATTCGTCGACTTTTTACAAAACCCGGTTATTGTGATCATTAACCTGATCACTCTGGCGGCAGCTCTGCTGCACACCAAAACCTGGTTTGAACTGGCACCGAAAGCGGCCAATATCATTGTAAAAGACGAAAAAATGGGACCAGAGCCAATTATCAAAAGTCTCTGGGCGGTAACTGTGGTTGCCACCATCGTAATCCTGTTTGTTGCCCTGTACTGGTAAGGAGCCTGAGATGATTAATCCAAATCCAAAGCGTTCTGACGAACCGGTATTCTGGGGCCTCTTCGGGGCCGGTGGTATGTGGAGCGCAATCATTGCGCCGGTGATGATCCTGCTGGTTGGTATTCTGCTGCCACTGGGGCTGTTTCCGGGTGATGCACTGAGCTATGAGCGCGTTCTGGCGTTCGCACAGAGCTTCATTGGTCGCGTATTCCTGTTCCTGATGATCGTCCTGCCGCTGTGGTGTGGTTTACACCGTATGCACCACGCGATGCACGATCTGAAAATCCACGTGCCTGCGGGCAAATGGGTTTTCTACGGCCTGGCTGCTATCCTGACAGTTGTCACGCTGATTGGTATCGTTACAATCTAACGTATCGCCAATGTAAATCCGGCCCGCCTATGGTGGGCCGTTTTGTATGGAAACCAGACCTATGTTCAAAACGACGCTCTGCGCCTTATTAATTACCGCCTCTTGCTCCACATTTGCTGCCCCTCAACAAATCAACGATATTGTGCATCGCGCAATTAATCCGCTTATAGAGCAACAAAAAATCCCTGGTATGGCGGTTGCGGTGATTTATCAGGGCAAGCCCTATTACTTTACCTGGGGCTATGCGGACGTAGCAAAAAAGCAGCCCGTCACACAGCAAACGTTGTTTGAGTTAGGTTCTGTCAGCAAAACATTTACGGGTGTGCTCGGTGGCGACGCTATTGCACGAGGGGAAATCAACCTAAGCGATCCCGCGACAAAATACTGGCCTGAACTTACTGCTAAACAGTGGAACGGGATCACGCTATTACATCTTGCAACCTACACCGCTGGCGGCCTGCCGTTACAGGTGCCCGATGAAGTGAAGTCCTCAGGCGACTTGCTACGTTTCTATCAAAACTGGCTGCCCACCTGGGCACCAGGAACACAGCGTCTGTATGCCAACTCCAGTATCGGTTTGTTCGGCGCGCTGGCTGTGAAGCCATCTGGTTTGAGCTTTGAACAGGCGATGCAAGCTCGTGTCTTCCAGCCACTCAAACTCACCCATACGTGGATTAATGTGCCGCCCGCAGAAGAAAAGAATTACGCCTGGGGATATCGTGAAGGTAAGGCAGTGCATGTTTCGCCAGGGGCGTTAGATGCTGAAGCGTATGGTGTGAAATCAACCATTGAAGATATGGCTCGCTGGGCGCAGAGCAATATGAATCCCCGTGATATCAACGACAAAACACTTCAGCAAGGTATCCAGTTGGCGCAGTCGCGCTACTGGCAAACTGGCGACATGTATCAAGGTCTGGGCTGGGAAATGCTGGACTGGCCGGTGGATCCAGACAGCATCATTAATGGCAGCGACAGTAAAATTGCGCTGGCAGCACGACCAGTAAAAGCGATTACGCCCCCTGCCCCTGCGGTACGTGCATCATGGGTACATAAAACAGGCGCGACCGGCGGGTTTGGTAGCTACATCGCATTTATTCCAGAGAAAGAGCTGGGGATTGTGATGCTGGCTAACAAAAACTATCCGAATCCAGCGAGAGTCGCTGCCGCCTGGCAAATTCTCAACGCTTTGCAATAACAACGCAGATGGTCCGAATTTTCGGACCTTTTATCCGCTTTTCCTTGCTGTCATCTACACTTAGAAAAAAACCAGTAAGGAAACATCTATGCGCCTGCTCCCTCTCGTTGCCGCAGCGACAGCGGCATTTCTGGTCGTTGCCTGTAGTTCACCTACACCGCCGCGTGGCGTTACTGTGGTAAATAATTTTGATACCAAACGCTATCTGGGTACGTGGTATGAGATTGCCCGTTTTGATCACCGTTTTGAACGTGGACTGGAGAAAGTGACCGCGACGTATAGCCTGCGGGATGACGGCGGCCTGAATGTCATTAATAAAGGCTATAACCCTGACAGAGAAATGTGGCAGCAGAGTGAAGGGAAAGCGTACTTTACCGGCACACCAACTCGCGCCGCGCTGAAAGTGTCGTTCTTTGGCCCTTTCTATGGCGGCTATAACGTCATTGCGCTAGATCGGGAGTACCGCCATGCGCTGGTTTGCGGCCCGGATCGCGATTACCTGTGGATACTCTCCCGCACCCCAACCATTTCTGACGAAGTTAAACAGGAGATGCTGGCAGTCGCGACCCGGGAAGGGTTTGATGTCAGTAAGTTTATTTGGGTACAGCAACCCGGCAGTTAATGGGTGCTAAGTTTCAGACCAATAATCCCCAGTACGATTAACGCCAGACTCGCCAGGCGCATCGGGTTAGCGGACTCACCGAGCAGTACAATGCCGGTAATCGCCGCACCGACTGCGCCAATTCCCGTCCAGACCGCATAAGCCGTCCCTACAGGTAACGATTTCATCGCCCAGGCAAGTAGCGCCATACTGATGATCATCGCCGTCACGGTAATAACACTTGGCGTCAGGCGACTAAAACCGTGGGTATATTTCAGGCCAACGGCCCATACCACTTCCAGCAGACCAGCAATAACTAAGATAATCCAGGACATATCAGACTCCGGAGAATTGGGGCCGTCCCCGGTGAAAAGACGCGTTTGCAGGTCGTCCTGCAAAGCTGATGGTGAAGGAGGTATTTTGCCGATTTAAGAGGAAATTTCAACGGTTACGGCAGTGATTACCGCCGAGAAAAACAAACGGCACGACAAATCTGCCGTACCGTTATTGCTTATTGCTGCGCTTTCGTCGCTGCGCCAGAAATCGCGTTACCGCCATCAGAGATGTCTTCACCAACGCCACGCGTGGTGTTGCAGGCGGTTAATACTGTTGAAAGCACCAGAACAGAAAAGATCGCTGCAATTGTCTTCTTAACCATAACGTCTTCCTTTTAGGTAATGTTATTTGTGTTTGCCTATAGCAAATTAATAATAGACAACATCACCAAAAATGACGGAAATCTGATGATTTTTAGGAAGTGAAGAATAAATTAGCTGGCAGCGCGGGAGATGGAATTACCAAGATGTTTGATGTCTTCGCCGAAACCCCGAGCGGTGTTACAGCCCGTAAGCAGCGTGCTGGCAAGCAAAACAAGAACGATAAGGCGTTTCATCATCTCTGACCTGAATAAGTGATGGTGCAGCCAGCAGGCCGCACCACAACCGCATTACTTCACGCGAGAGACGTATTCACCAGAGCGGGTATCCACTTTGATGACTTCGCCGATCTGTACGAACAGCGGAACTTTAACCACAGCACCAGTAGACAGGGTAGCCGGTTTGCCGCCAGTACCTGCGGTATCGCCTTTCAGACCCGGATCGGTATCAACGATTTCCAGTTCAACGAAGTTCGGCGGAGTAACGGAGATCGGCTGACCATTCCACAGAGTTACAATACACTCTGCCTGATCCAGCAGCCATTTAGCGTTGTCGCCAATTGCTTTCGCATCAGCAGACAGCTGCTCGAAGGTTTCGTTGTTCATGAAGTGCCAGAACTCACCGTCGTTGTACAGGTAAGTCAGGTTCATATCGACAACATCAGCGCCTTCAGCGGAATCAGTAGATTTGAAAGTTTTTTCTACGCGAGTACCAGTCAGCAGACGACGCAGTTTAACGCGAGCAAATGCCTGGCCTTTACCCGGTTTTACGAATTCACTCGCTTCAACCGCGTAAGGTTCGCCGTCTAACATGATTTTAAGACCAGCACGAAAATCGTTGCTATAGTACGTTGCCATAAGGCCCTCTGAAATTTGTTAATTGGTAGCTAAGCCACAAAATGGCGCATATTGTAACCCTAAATACCCCATCCAGAGAAGATTGGTTAACGCAACTTGCCGATGTTGTGACCGATCCTGATGAACTTCTGCGTCTTTTGAATATAGACGCGGACGAAAAACTGTTGGCCGGACGCAGCGCCAAAAAGCTGTTTGCCCTGCGCGTGCCCCGCTCATTTATCGATCGCATGGAGAAAGGCAATCCTGACGATCCACTTTTGCGTCAGGTACTTACCTCGCAAGATGAGTTTGTCGTCGCGCCCGGATTCTCCACCGACCCGCTGGAAGAACAGCACAGCGTAGTGCCTGGTTTGTTGCATAAATACCACAACCGGGCGCTACTGTTGGTTAAAGGCGGCTGCGCGGTAAATTGTCGCTACTGTTTCCGTCGCCACTTCCCGTATGCCGAAAATCAGGGCAACAAACGTAACTGGCAGGCGGCACTTGAGTATGTTGCGGCGCATCCGGAACTGGACGAGATTATTTTCTCCGGCGGCGATCCGTTGATGGCGAAAGATCACGAGCTGGACTGGCTGCTGACGCAACTGGAAGCAATCCCGCATATCAAACGTCTGCGCATCCACAGCCGTCTGCCGATTGTGATCCCGGCGCGCATCACAGAGGCGCTGGTTGAACGCTTTGCCCGTTCTACGCTGCAAATCTTGCTGGTGAACCACATCAACCATGCCAATGAGGTAGATGAAACATTCCGTCAGGCAATGGCTAAGTTGCGCCGCGTGGGCGTGACTTTGCTGAACCAGAGCGTTCTGTTACGTGGCGTGAATGATAACGCACAAACGCTGGCAAACCTGAGTAATGCGTTGTTCGATGCCGGCGTGATGCCGTATTACCTGCATGTGCTCGATAAAGTACAGGGCGCGGCGCATTTTATGGTGAGTGATGACGAAGCACGGCAGATTATGCGTGAGTTGCTGACACTGGTGTCCGGATATCTGGTGCCGAAACTGGCGCGCGAGATTGGCGGTGAACCCAGCAAAACGCCTCTGGATCTCCAGCTACGCCAGCAGTAACTGATTAACAGGGAAGTTAAACAGAAAATTGCCTGATGCGCTTCGCTTGTCAGGCCTACATCGTGCATTGAAACTCAATGAGCTGTAGGCAGGATAAGGCATTTATGCCGCATCCGCCAAGAGCAACGAATACGAGAACAGAGACAGGTCATTAAACAGGGAAGTTTAATCTTTGCCCGTTGCATAACCTTTAATTATTCATTTACGTTGCTATTTTTACTCTTTATATAGCCAACACCAATAATTAACTTTTCTTTTCTGTTTATATATAGAGTGAGCACTGCTATTTATGTTATTTTAACAACTATTACTAGCAAGCCCATTTACCTGGCTTATTAATTAAAATTAATTATTTGATTGAGAAATGGTTAGGGAGAACCTACATGGCCATAAGCATCAAGGGTGTTAATACCGGTGTTATTCGCAAGAGTAATAATTTCATTGCACTGGCGCTGAAAATTAAAGAGCCTCGCAATAAAGAATCGTTATTCTTTATGTCTGTTATGGAACTACGCGACCTACTGATTGCGCTAGAAAGTCGTCTGCATCAAAAGCATAAACTGGATGCTGATACACGTATTCAGTATGAGCAGGCTCGCGATAAAGTCATGAAGAAAATGGCAGAGAATATCCCAGAAATTCTGGTTAATGAGCTTAAAAATGCCGATATTAATCGCCGGGTTAACACGCTGGAACTTACCGAAAATCAGGGCGAAAATCTTACCTTTGTATTAACGCTACATGACGGTAGCAAATGTGAGTTAGTCGTTAATGAGTTGCAGATTGAAATGCTGGCGCGAGCAATCATTCATGCAATTAATAATGCTGAAATGCGTGAACTGGCATTGCGTATTACATCGCTATTAGATTTCCTGCCGTTATATGACGTCGACTGCCAGGACAATGGCAATCTGGAATATGACACCTATTCTCAGCCGGAATGGAAACATAATCTGTTTAGCCATTATCTGGCGGTGCTTTATCGCTTTAAAGATGAAAGTGGCAAAGAACAATTTAGCGGCGCGGTGGTGAAAACGCGTGAAGCGACAGCGGGTAAAGAAATTGAGGCTATCACACGCCGGATGCTTGATTTCAGTCCACGGCTGAAAAAACTCGCGGGTGTGCCATCTCAGGTTTACGTTCGTACAGTAGCAGCAAATAACGCCCAACCGCTGACTCAGGATCAATGCTTACGCGCAATACATCACTTACGAGTTCAGTCCATCAGCAAGGCCGCGCCACAGGCGAAATAATCTCATCTTTTTGAATGCGAGGCTGGAGCCATCCAGCCTGGAATTACTGATAACGTGATCGTTGATCATGCCGGATGCGGCGAAAACGCCTTATCCGGCCTACAAATTCTCGAATATTCAATCAGTTGCAATGCTCGATGTAGACCTGATAAGCGAAGCGCATCAGGCAATTACACGTTTGTCAGCCAGCCTCTGAATCACATCAGTTCGGGCACTTATAAACCTGGCCGATAATCTGGCTATCAGTCGGAACAAAACTGGACAACATCCCCTGCGACGGGCTGCTGATACCATAAATCACATTACCGCCCATTGCTGCCGCCTGGTTGCGCAGATCGTTTGCTGCACCGCGCATAGAACCGCCTTCTTCACCGTGTTGCCCGGAAAGCCAGTTACTTTGCTTACCTGTCGCAGTACCAATCAGTTGGCACTCGGCACCTGGCTGCTCGTCAACAATGCGTACACTCTGACCGGCAGCACTCAATTCGTTGCTGGAGCTACAACCCGCCATCAGTAACGCGGCACCGACAATCCCTGCTAAGTATTTTACGTGCATGTTATTCCCCATAATCAATGAGCTGGACGCAACTCGCGTCGTCCGTGTCTGAATCTTATACTAGAAAGATGACCAAAAGAAAAACCCCCAGACATTTCTGCCCGGGGGTTTCTTTATTTCTGCGAGGTGCAGGGCAATTACATCATGCCGCCCATGCCACCCATGCCGCCCATACCGCCAGCAGCGCCTAAGTCAGCTGCATCGTTTTTCGGCAGGTCGGTAACCATGCACTCGGTGGTGATCATCAGACCAGCCACAGAAGCTGCGTACTGCAGAGCAGAACGAGTTACTTTGGTTGGATCCAGGATACCCATGTCGATCATGTTGCCGTATTCTTCGGTTGCTGCGTTGTAACCGTAGTTGCCGTCGCCGCCTTTAACGGTGTTAGCAACAACAGACGGTTCTTCACCGCAGTTCAGGACGATCTGACGCAGCGGAGCTTCCATTGCACGCAGTGCAACTTTGATACCCACGTTCTGGTCTTCGTTCTGACCACGCAGGTCAGCCAGTTTAGACGCTACGCGGATCAGCGCAACACCACCACCAGCAACCACGCCTTCTTCTACCGCAGCACGGGTCGCGTGCAGGGCGTCTTCAACGCGTGCTTTTTTCTCTTTCATTTCAACTTCGGTAGCAGCACCTACTTTGATAACTGCAACGCCGCCTGCCAGTTTCGCTACGCGCTCCTGCAGTTTTTCACGGTCGTAGTCAGAAGTTGCTTCTTCAATCTGCTGACGGATCTGAGCAACACGGCCCTGGATTGCAGCTTCTTCACCCACGCCATCGATGATGGTGGTGGTATCTTTGTTGATCACAACACGTTTAGCCTGACCCAGGTCTTCCAGAGTCGCTTTTTCCAGCTCCATACCGATCTCTTCAGAGATTACAGTACCGCCAGTCAGGGTTGCGATATCCTGCAGCATTGCTTTACGACGATCGCCGAAGCCCGGTGCTTTAACCGCAGCGACTTTCACAATGCCGCGCATGGTGTTAACAACCAGAGTTGCCAGTGCTTCGCCTTCAACATCTTCAGCGATGATCAGCAGCGGTTTGCCTGCTTTTGCAACAGCTTCCAGAACTGGCAGCATTTCGCGGATGTTGGAGATTTTCTTGTCAGCCAGCAGGATGAACGGGCTTTCCAGTTCTACTGCGCCAGTTTCCGGCTTGTTGATGAAGTAAGGAGACAGGTAGCCACGGTCGAACTGCATACCTTCAACCACGTCCAGTTCGTCCTGCAGACCAGTACCGTCTTCAACGGTGATAACGCCTTCTTTACCGACTTTGTCCATCGCTTCAGCGATCAGTTTACCTACGGTTTCGTCGGAGTTAGCGGAGATAGTACCAACCTGAGCAATAGCTTTAGAGTCAGAGCACGGTACGGACAGCGTTTTCAGTTCTTCAACTGCAGCGGTAACGGCTTTGTCGATACCACGTTTCAGATCCATCGGGTTCATGCCCGCAGCAACAGCTTTCAGACCTTCAGTGATGATAGCCTGAGCCAGTACGGTTGCAGTGGTAGTACCGTCGCCTGCAGCGTCGTTCGCTTTAGAGGCAACTTCTTTCACCATCTGCGCACCCATGTTTTCGAACTTGTCTTCCAGTTCGATTTCACGAGCAACGGAAACACCATCTTTGGTGATGGTCGGTGCACCGAAAGATTTATCCAGAACTACGTTACGGCCTTTCGGACCGAGGGTAACTTTCACTGCATCTGCCAGTACGTTTACGCCGCGCAGCATTTTCACACGAGCGTCGTTACCGAATTTTACGTCTTTAGCTGCCATTATCTTTATTCCTTAAATTCGTATGTTCAGTGTCGTGCGCGGATTACGCTTCAACAATTGCCAGAATGTCGCTTTCGGACATGATCAACACTTCTTCATTGTCGATCTTCTCAGATTTCACACCGTAGCCATCGTTGAAAATAACGATGTCGCCAACTTTCACGTCCAGCGGCTTCACTTCGCCATTTTCAAGGATACGGCCATTGCCGACAGCCAGCACTTCGCCACGGGTAGATTTAGCCGCTGCAGAGCCGGTCAGAACGATGCCGCCAGCAGATTTAGTTTCAACTTCTTTACGCTTGACGATCACGCGATCATGCAATGGACGAATATTCATTGATAACTCTCCTTTGAGAAAGTCCGTATCTGTTATGGGTGACGCCGGAGCTTACGTGGTTTCCCGGCTGGTGACCAGAGAAATGGGGATGAGGCATCTCCCCTTCAAGGGGGAAAATGAAAAAAAATTCTGATCAGCACAAAATCGGGTGAAAACCCTGATTCACCTCACGTTTCATCGCAATTTCGACATCGCCGTCATAAGCGAATCTGATTGTGCTACCATCGAAATCCTGCGCAGTTGCCCAATATTTGGGCGCAATCGGACTTCAACCCATGAGTGGACTCAAACAAGAATTGGGGCTGGCCCAGGGTATCGGCCTGCTATCGACGTCATTATTAGGCACTGGCGTGTTTGCCGTTCCGGCGTTAGCTGCTCTGGTGGCAGGCAATAATAGCCTGTGGGCGTGGCCAGTTTTGATTATCTTAGTGTTCCCGATTGCAATTGTGTTTGCGATTCTGGGTCGCCACTACCCCAGCGCGGGCGGCGTCGCGCACTTCGTCGGTATGGCGTTCGGCTCGCGACTTGAGCGAGTCACCGGCTGGCTGTTTTTATCGGTTATTCCCGTGGGTTTGCCCGCCGCGCTACAAATTGCCGCCGGGTTCGGTCAGGCGATGTTTGGCTGGCATAGCTGGCAACTATTGTTGGCAGAACTCGGTACACTGGCGCTGGTGTGGTATATCGGTACTCGCGGTGCCAGTTCCAGTGCTAATCTACAAACGGTCATTGCCGGGCTTATCGTCGCACTGATTGTCGCCATCTGGTGGGCGGGCGATATCAAACCTGCGAACATCCCCTTCCCTGCGCCAGGTGATATCGAACTTTCCGCGTTGTTTGCTGCGTTATCGGTGATGTTCTGGTGCTTTGTCGGTCTGGAGGCGTTTGCCCATCTCGCTTCGGAATTTAAAAATCCAGAGCGTGATTTTCCGCGCGCTTTGATGATTGGTCTACTGCTGGCAGGATTAGTCTACTGGGGCTGTACGGTAGTCGTCTTACACTTCGACGCCTATGGTGAAAAAATGGCGGCGGCTGCATCGCTTCCCAAAATTGTGGTGCAGCTATTCGGTGTAGGGGCGTTATGGATTGCCTGCGTGATTGGCTATCTGGCCTGCTTTGCCAGTCTCAACATTTATATACAGAGCTTCGCCCGCCTGGTCTGGTCACAGGCGCAACATAATCCTGAGCACTACCTGGCACGCCTCTCTTCTCGCCATATCCCGAATAATGCCCTCAATGCGGTGCTCGGCTGTTGCGTAGTAAGCACGTTGGTGATTCATGCTTTAGGGATCAATCTGGACGCACTCATTATTTATGCCAACGGCATCTTTATTATGATTTACCTGTTGTGCATGTTGGCAGGCTGTAAATTATTGCAAGGACGTTATCGCGTACTGGCGGTGATTGGCGGGCTGTTATGCGTTCTGTTACTGGCAATGGTCGGCTGGAAAAGTCTCTATGCGCTAATCATGCTGGCGGGGTTATGGCTGTTTTTGCCAAAACGAAAAACGCCGGAAAATGGCATAACCACATAATCCGGCGTTTTGACATTAATCCTGGCGATCGTCTTTATGATCAAGACGGTCGTGGTCATTATCCTTTCGCTGATACTCACCATCAAAAGTATTACCACCACCGGTCCCGGCGCTAAAACCGCCGCCCGGCATTCGGGAGAAACGCAAATGCGGCATCAGCTTCACTGTCAGATGCTTTTGCACCGGCGGTAATAAAAGAAGAAGACCGAGGAAATCGGTGAAAAAACCCGGCAATAAAAGCAGCAAACCGGCAATGATCAACGAAACACTTTTAATCATCTCCGCCGCTGGGTTTTCACCCGCCGCCATTTTTTGCTGCATCAGCACGAAATTCTTAAAGCCCTGGTTACGTACCAGTGACATACCGATAACCGATGTGAATATAACCAATACGAGGGTCAGCAATACCCCCAGAACATGGGCAACCTGAATAAAAATTGAAATCTCAATATAGACATAAAGGAAGATGGCAATAAAAGGTAACCAGCGCAAAGGTTTCTCCTGTAATAGCAACCGGTTAAATCCGGACGCCTGAATGGGTTGCGAATCGCGTTCAGCTTATATTGTGGTCATTAGCAAAATTTCAAGATGTTTGCGCAACTATTTTTGGTAGTAATCCCAAAGCGGTGATCTATTTCACAAATTAATAATTAAGGGGTAAAAACCGACACTTAAAGTGATCCAGATTACGGTAGAAATCCTCAAGCAGCATATGATCCCGGGTATTCGGCCGATGCAGGGGATAATCGTCGGTCGAAAAACATTCGAAACCACATATATTCTGTGTGTTTAAAGCAAATCATTGGCAGCTTGAAAAAGAAGGTTCACATGTCAAACAACATTCGTATCGAAGAAGATCTGTTGGGTACCAGGGAAGTTCCAGCTGATGCCTACTATGGTGTTCACACTCTGAGAGCGATTGAAAACTTCTATATCAGCAACAGCAAAATCAGCGATATTCCTGAATTTGTTCGCGGTATGGTAATGGTTAAAAAAGCCGCAGCTATGGCAAACAAAGAGCTGCAAACCATTCCTAAAAGTGTAGCGAATGCAATCATTGCCGCATGTGATGAAGTCCTGAATAACGGAAAATGCATGGATCAGTTCCCGGTAGACGTCTACCAGGGCGGCGCAGGTACTTCCGTAAACATGAACACCAACGAAGTGCTGGCCAATATCGGTCTGGAACTGATGGGTCACCAGAAAGGTGAATATCAGTACCTGAACCCGAACGACCATGTTAACAAATGTCAGTCCACTAACGACGCCTACCCAACCGGTTTCCGTATCGCGGTTTACTCTTCCCTGATTAAACTGGTAGATGCAATTAACCAACTGCGTGAAGGCTTTGAACGTAAAGCTGTCGAATTCCAGGACATCCTGAAAATGGGTCGTACCCAGCTGCAGGACGCAGTACCGATGACCCTTGGTCAGGAATTCCGCGCTTTCAGCATCCTGCTGAAAGAAGAAGTGAAAAACATCCAACGTACCGCTGAACTGCTGCTGGAAGTTAACCTCGGCGCAACGGCAATCGGTACTGGCCTGAACACGCCGAAAGAGTACTCTCCGCTGGCAGTGAAAAAACTGGCTGAAGTCACTGGCTTCCCATGCGTTCCGGCTGAAGACCTGATCGAAGCGACCTCTGACTGCGGCGCTTACGTTATGGTTCACGGCGCGCTGAAACGTCTGGCTGTGAAGATGTCCAAAATCTGTAACGACCTGCGCTTGCTCTCTTCTGGCCCACGTGCCGGCCTGAACGAGATCAACCTGCCGGAACTGCAGGCGGGCTCTTCCATCATGCCAGCTAAAGTAAACCCGGTTGTTCCGGAAGTGGTTAACCAGGTATGCTTCAAAGTCATCGGTAACGACATCACTGTTACCATGGCAGCAGAAGCAGGTCAGCTACAGCTGAACGTTATGGAGCCGGTCATTGGCCAGGCCATGTTTGAATCCGTTCACATCCTGACCAACGCTTGCTACAACCTGCTGGAAAAATGCGTTAACGGCATCACTGCTAACAAAGAAGTGTGCGAAGGTTACGTTTACAACTCTATCGGTATCGTCACTTACCTGAACCCGTTCATCGGTCACCACAACGGTGACATCGTGGGTAAAATCTGTGCCGAAACCGGTAAGAGTGTACGTGAAGTCGTTCTGGAACGCGGTCTGTTGACTGAAGCGGAACTTGACGATATTTTCTCCGTACAGAATCTGATGCACCCGGCTTACAAAGCAAAACGCTATACTGATGAAAGCGAACAGTAATCGTACAGGGTAGTACAAATAAAAAAGGCACGTCAGACGACGTGCCTTTTTTCTTGTGAGTAGTAACTTAAAAATAACAATCTAATATCAACTTGTTAAAAAACAAGGAAGGCTAATATGCTAGTTGTAGAACTCATCATAGTTTTGCTGGCGATCTTCTTGGGCGCCAGACTGGGGGGAATAGGTATTGGTTTTGCAGGCGGATTGGGGGTGCTGGTTCTTGCCGCTATCGGCGTCAAACCTGGTAACATCCCGTTCGATGTCATTTCCATTATCATGGCGGTTATCGCCGCTATTTCTGCCATGCAGGTTGCTGGCGGTCTGGACTATCTGGTTCATCAGACAGAAAAGCTGCTGCGCCGTAACCCGAAATACATCACGATCCTCGCTCCGATCGTGACTTATTTCCTGACAATCTTTGCGGGTACTGGCAACATCTCTCTGGCAACGCTGCCAGTGATCGCTGAAGTTGCGAAGGAACAAGGCGTTAAACCTTGCCGTCCACTGTCTACTGCAGTGGTTTCCGCGCAGATTGCGATCACCGCATCGCCAATCTCAGCGGCAGTGGTTTACATGTCTTCCGTAATGGAAGGTCATGGCATCAGCTACCTCCATCTGCTCTCTGTGGTCATCCCGTCCACCCTGCTGGCGGTTCTGGTGATGTCCTTCCTGGTCACTATGCTGTTCAACTCCAAACTGTCTGACGATCCGATTTATCGTAAGCGTCTGGAAGAAGGCCTGGTTGAACTGCGCGGTGAAAAACAGATTGAAATCAAATCCGGTGCAAAAACTTCCGTCTGGCTGTTCCTGCTGGGCGTAGTTGGCGTGGTTATCTATGCAATCATCAACAGCCCGAGCATGGGCCTGGTTGAGAAACCGCTGATGAACACCACCAACGCAATCCTGATCATCATGCTCAGCGTTGCAACTCTGACCACCGTTATCTGTAAAGTTGATACCGACAACATCCTCAACTCCAGCACCTTCAAAGCAGGTATGAGCGCCTGTATTTGTATCCTGGGCGTTGCATGGCTGGGCGATACTTTCGTTTCCAACAACATCGACTGGATCAAAGATACCGCTGGTGAAGTGATTCAGGGTCATCCGTGGCTGCTGGCTGTCATCTTCTTCTTTGCTTCTGCTCTGCTGTACTCTCAGGCTGCAACCGCAAAAGCACTGATGCCGATGGCTCTGGCACTGAACGTTTCTCCGCTGACCGCTGTTGCTTCTTTCGCTGCGGTGTCTGGTCTGTTCATTCTGCCGACCTACCCGACGCTGGTTGCTGCGGTACAGATGGATGACACGGGTACAACTCGTATCGGTAAATTCGTCTTCAACCATCCGTTCTTCATCCCAGGTACTCTGGGTGTTGCCCTGGCCGTTTGCTTCGGCTTCGTGCTGGGTAGCTTCATGCTGTAATGACAAATCGCGGGGCGTTCACGCCCCGCTTTCTTTCCCGCCGACTAACATCCTTCCCTCGTCCGTTGTATAGTGACCTTTCTCTTGCGGTTCCATCTGTTCTTGCGAGGTGTTTATGCTTGATGATAAAAGTTCGAATACCGCGTCTGTCGTGGTGCTGTGTACTGCGCCGGATGAAGCGACAGCCCAGGATTTAGCCGCCAAAGTGCTGGCAGAAAAACTGGCGGCCTGCGCAACCCTGATCCCCGGCGCAACCTCTCTCTATTACTGGGAAGGTAAGCTGGAACAGGAATATGAAGTACAGATGATCTTAAAAACCGACAAAGCTCACCAGCAGGCGCTGCTGGAATGCCTGAAGTCTCATCATCCGTATCAAACCCCGGAGCTTCTGGTTTTACCTGTTACACACGGAGACACAGATTACCTCTCATGGCTCAACGCATCTTTACGCTGATCCTGCTACTTTGCAGCACTTCCGTTTTCGCCGGATTATTCGACGCGCCAGGACGTTCACAATTTGTCCCAGCGGATCAGGCTTTTGCTTTTGATTTTCAGCAAAACCAACATGATCTTAATCTAACCTGGCAGATCAAAGACGGTTATTACCTTTACCGTAAACAGATCCGCATCACGCCTGAACAAGCGAAAATTGCCGACGTGCAGTTACCGCCAGGCGTCTGGCATGACGATGAGTTTTACGGCAAAAGCGAGATTTATCGCAAGCGGCTGACGCTTCCAGTGACCATCAACCAGGCTACGGCTGGCGCGACATTAACTGTCACTTACCAGGGCTGCGCTGACGCTGGTTTCTGCTATCCACCAGAAACCAAAACCGTACCGTTAAGCGAAGTGGTTGCCAACAACGCAGCGCCACAGCCGATGTCTGTTCCGCAGCAAGAGCAGTCCGCCGCGCAATTGCCCTTTTCTGCGCTCTGGGCATTGTTGATAGGTATCGGCATAGCCTTCACCCCCTGCGTACTACCGATGTACCCACTGATTTCCGGCATCGTGCTGGGCGGTAAACAGCGGCTCTCCACCGCCAGAGCATTGTTGCTGACCTTTATTTATGTGCAAGGGATGGCGCTGACCTACACGGCGCTGGGTCTGGTAGTTGCCGCTGCCGGATTACAGTTTCAGGCGGCGCTACAGCACCCTTACGTGCTCATTGGCCTCGCCATCGTCTTTACGTTGCTGGCGATGTCGATGTTTGGCTTATTTACCCTACAACTCCCCTCTTCACTGCAAACGCGCCTCACGCTGATGAGCAATCGCCAACAGGGCGGCTCGCCCGGCGGTGTGTTTGTTATGGGGGCGATTGCCGGTTTGATCTGCTCACCATGCACCACCGCGCCACTTAGCGCGATTCTGCTGTATATCGCCCAAAGCGGTAACATGTGGCTGGGCGGCGGCACGCTTTATCTCTATGCGCTGGGCATGGGTCTACCGCTGATGTTAATTACCGTCTTTGGCAACCGTCTGCTGCCGAAAAGCGGTCCGTGGATGGAACAGGTCAAAACCGCGTTTGGTTTTGTGATCCTCGCGCTGCCGGTCTTCCTGCTTGAGCGGGTGATTGGTGATATATGGGGATTACGCTTGTGGTCGGCGCTTGGCGTCGCATTCTTTGGCTGGGCCTTTGTCACCAGCTTACAGGCCAAACGCGGCTGGATGCGCGTAGTGCAAATAATCCTGCTGGCAGCGGCGCTGGTTAGCGTGCGCCCACTCCAGGATTGGTTATTTGGTGCGACGCATACCGCGCAAACTCAGGCGCATCTCAACTTTACACCAATCAAAACGGTGGATGAGTTAAATCAGGCGCTCGTTGAAGCCAAAGGCAAACCGGTAATGTTAGATCTCTACGCCGACTGGTGCGTTGCCTGTAAAGAGTTCGAGAAATACACCTTTAGCGACCCACAGGTGCAAAAAGCGTTGGCTAACACGGTCTTACTTCAGGCCAACGTCACCGCCAACGACGCACAAGATGTGGCGCTGTTAAAACATCTAAATGTCCTTGGCCTGCCGACAATTCTCTTTTTTGACGAACAAGGCCAGGAGCATCCACAAGCACGCGTCACGGGCTTTATGGATGCTGAAACCTTCAGCGCACATTTGCGCGATCGCCAACCGTGAACGACACTTGCAGTGGGAAAGACGGAGGAAAATAGCGTGCAACGTGAAGATGTACTGGGAGAAGCCCTGAAATTATTAGAATTACAAGGGATTGCCAACACCACGCTGGAGATGGTTGCTGAACGTGTGGATTATCCGCTGGATGAGCTAAGGCGATTCTGGCCGGACAAAGAGGCGATCCTCTACGACGCGCTGCGCTATCTTAGCCAACAGATAGATGTCTGGCGTCGTCAGTTGATGCTGGACGAAACTCAAACCGCCGAACAAAAGCTGCTGGCGCGTTATCAGGCGTTATCAGAGTGCGTTAAAAACAACCGCTATCCGGGCTGTCTGTTTATCGCTGCCTGTACGTTTTATCCCGATCCTGGCCACCCTATTCATCAACTGGCCGATCAGCAAAAAAGCGCGGCCTACGATTTCACCCACGAACTATTAACCACGCTGGAAGTTGACGATCCGGCGATGGTGGCAAAGCAGATGGAACTGGTGCTGGAAGGTTGCCTGAGCCGAATGCTGGTGAATCGTAGCCAGGCGGATGTCGACACCGCACACCGGCTGGCGGAAGATATTCTGCGCTTCGCCCGCTGCCGCCAGGGTGGCGCACTGACCTGACAAAAACACAGAAAAGAAGCAATTTGCCGCAATCTTAAGCAGTTGAATCGCTTTTACTGAAATTAGGTTGACGAGATGTGCAGATTACGGTTTAATGCGCCCCGTTGCCCGGATAGCTCAGTCGGTAGAGCAGGGGATTGAAAATCCCCGTGTCCTTGGTTCGATTCCGAGTCCGGGCACCAAAATTTATAACCCTCGCTACGGCGGGGGTTTTCTTTTTTTGAGCCAACACGTTTTGGTTTATAAGTAGTTACCCTTTTTAAATTTCCTCCGACCCCGCTCCCCGGTGGTACAAAATGGGCCTTATTATAAAGCCTATCAAATACCGGAATGGCACCTGACACATCCGAAAAACAGTTCCTCAGATTGTAGTGATGTGACGCCCTTTCCTGGAGCAGTCAGTGCCATACTTTTACTGTCTGCGTTTGCTACGGGAGTAAATCACATGAGTACGATCAGAGTTGCTGGTATTGATATCGCCAAATCAGTTTTTCAGGTCTGTGTCTGGATGGTCGATGCCTCCGTCGCATGGAACACCACGCATTTCCCATGCCATTTCCAGCGTTTTTATAGTCAGTCTGCTGTCCGGTGAGAACGACATTGCCCATCCCACAGGCTTTATGGCGAACAGATTAAGTATTACTGCGAGATATCCCCATCGTTTACCTGTCCAGATATACGTCACGTCGCCACACCACACTTGATTTGGCTCTGTCACGGCGAACTGCCGGCAACATGTTCATGACCGCCACGCTTGTACCGGCAAGTCGGCTACTGGCAACTGACCAGCCCCAACTCTTTCATAGCCAGCGCCCCATCTGATAGCCTCTCTGGGTTGCCATTGTGGCGATGATTCTTACTCCGACCGAACCATGGCTGATGCCATGTAGCTCAAGTACCTGACTGCATAATACAGCCCGTCTGCCGTCTGGTTTTCCAGAACGTTTTTTCCAGTATTTGTAGCTACTGCGATGAACCCCGAATACATGGCAGAGAGTGGCCACAGGATAACGCGCCCTGCGTTTCCCGATTATCGGGAACTGTTCAGGGAGTCCGACATCAAGAGCGTGGTAGCGTTTTTTAATATTTCGTTTCCATTTAAATTCGTTATAGCTTTTTCTTTTAAAGGTAAAAGCGACAGCGAAACCATCTGCGATGGCTGGCGTTAACGTTGCGTTCTGATCCAAAAGCCAGGGGATGTCTCCTGGCTTTTTCCTGCGAAGTACCTTAAAGGTATCGAAGCATGATTTAGGATATATTATCTATATAACTCATCATGACTGTTTTTTGACTTTCAAAGAAAATTGTTTCGGCGTAATGCCAAAGAACTCTTTAAAGTTACGAATAAAATAAGACGTACTGGTATAACCCACTTCATTGGCAATACTGTTTATATGCTTTTCGGTAGTCGTGATGAGTTTAGCCGCCTGATGCATGCGGATATCCAACACCAGCGAATTAAAATTATTACTCTCTTTCTCAAGCTTCTTACGAATCGACACCGCCGACATATGCAAAATGCCTGCAAGATCCACCAGCTTCCACGATTTTGTGAGATCGGCTTCAATGATTGTCTTTAATCGCTCAGTAAAGGTAGTATCCGTTGATACCGACAGAGAATAAACTAACGATTCAATGTCCCTGATTTTAGAAAGAAGATAAGTAATCTTATAAACTTGTCTGTGTTGAGGAACGTCACTCCCAATTAATCGTTTGAATATTTTAATATCTGTTTCATCAACAGAACAGGTGAATATTTTACGTCGCATCTGGCTGACATTTTGCGGTTCCAACAAAAGCGGCTCCATCACCTTACAGATACAACTGAGCACATCACTGTCAATGTGATAGATCTCGTAGGGTACACCTTGGCCTAATACTTTTAATGCAACATCAATCACTGTGTTTTTTTCGACATAACAAAGTGATTCAGGGGGTACATTAAAGGATTGCCCATCTTTCGTTTTTACAAGCAGTTGTGCATCGTGCAAATAAATAATAGCACAGTTGTAAAAGCGAATTTTCTTCAGCACTAACACATTGTTATGCGCATAACTTTCCTTAACCGGGAAAGTAAGGTTACTTAAAGCACTTTGACTATTCATACAGTCACCCCCATGCTTTATATGCATATAATTTCACGGGTTATCAGCCATGTAAACTCGGAATTTTTTATTTATCGAAATATCTTATAATTTTAATTATTCATTTTTTAACTATACATCTCTTTAAAATACAAAGCATTACAAACTGACCTTGTCGTGATTATTAACAATTTTAATATTTCAAAAAGAAAACAATACGTAAATGCAGCAATCACACATTTGGCAAAAGAAAAGAATTTTTAAGTAAGACTGGAAGCTTTCTGGTGGACTCCGCACCCAGTTTTAGTTTTATCGAACGTATTTTATAATAAATACTGTACTCTTTGAGCTGTGTTATCGTCGCTATCTCTCTAATTTTCTTCCTCTTAAAAAAATACAAATAGACTATTTTCCTCTCATCCTCCGTAAAGTTGTTAAACACCGAAACAGGCGAGGGACTACGACTCTCAAAAACACATAGTTTCTTCTGTCTCCAGGATATTTGCTCAAGGTATAAACATATGACTGGGTGTTTCTCCATAAGAAAGCAATAAGAGAAGTAATCATCCCTGTCGCAAATCAGGTAGACTTTACGATATTTATTACGCATCTCTTGGGCTGAATCAACATCTCTGTACTCGAAACATTTAATATCTGAATTATCGTCAGAGAGCAATGATAACCCATAATTAAAAAATGTATTTTTACTTGCCAACAAAAAAGCAACAGGCATAAGAACCCTTATTCATAAAATATATTAGGCGCCTTAACTAAAAGTGACTATAATGTATAGAAACGTCAAAAACCATCCTAAAAAATAACGCTATGCGATAAAATTATGTTAACCCAAAATGGTTGTAAATACATTTAATTCTCACTTACAATTAATTTATTAAAAAGTCTGAACTATCCGCTCAGACTTTTATGTTCTTAAAAATCAAAATCAGAATGAATAACGGACATTGGCATTAATTGCCTTATCAATATCGTAATGACCGAAAGCTGAACGCTCTACATTGAGACTAATCCTGGTGTTTTCTTTAATTTCAGCATTGACACCTAAATTAAAATTTACACGGCTATCTTTACCGTTTCTGATAGATGTTTCCCCGGCAAGATCACGAACGACCGTTTTCTCAGGATTAAACAGGTCATACTGATAATGAACGCCCGCTAGCGCAGTCAGCTTATAGTCTCCACCTGTAAAGGTTTTACCGATTTCAACGCCAGTACGACCAATCAATGGGTTCTCCTGTTTACGCTGCATACTGATGTCATAACCTTCAGACTGCCAGGCAAAACGGTTTCCTGACACCGCGCCATAGACCAGTTCCGTCTGCGGCTCGATAAATGCCTCTCCCGGAAGCAAGAAGCGCCAGCCCGTTTCCGTCCCCAGATACCAGGAGTGCGAACTGTAATCCTGCTCCGACATCGATACTTCCGTTGCCGAGTAGTGGTTGTCGTGGCGAACATACTTACCGATCACATCTATATACAGCCCGGAATCAAACATCGTGGACGCATAGAGACCAATACCGGCTGATTTCGTCTGACCGGACCAGCCTGTGCCATGACTATTACTGTTAGTGAATGTTGCTGTCACACCGGTAAACAGATCGCCACCGTTAAATGACTGTTTTCTGTCAGCCCCTATCTGCAGGTGCGTCCAGCTGTTGGAATAACCCGCATCTGCGGACCCCGTACCACTATAGATGCGCGCCCATGTGCCAGTATCTCCATGAGTATTACGCAGATCACCCATACGGTAGTTCAGATTGTTCATTTCCGTCAGGAAGCTTTTATATCCAACGTCCATTACGGATTTACCTGCCTGAAGCGCCGCTTTATCCTGCTGAACGTCAAATCCTTCCAACCGCCATTGCTTGCTGTTCGCCGTTTCCACCATACTCAGTTGCGGTGTATAGGTATGGAAACCCGTACGTTGTGTGATTGGCTTTAGCATAAACACATCGCTTTCCGTAGCTTTCGGCGCGTTAACCAGTGGGAGAGTTGAAGTTGCTTCGCTGGCAGCAGAAAGCGTCGGGACAACAACCAGCGAGTTATTTTTCCCATTCAGCGACTGGTTAACCGTTACCGTATCCGCTGTTTTACCGTTGGTATTGATGATGAACATGCTGTTATTGGCAGTCAGAGTATCCACATTCAGCGCACCGGCTGCGCCGGCATTGCTGAAGCTCACTTGCGCCCCCTTCAGCTCGAGGGATTTCACAGCAGACTGACCCTCTGCCCGCCAGAGGGTATTCGTCATCATCACACGTGCCAGTGGCGCACTCAGGTTGCCACTATAAGCTGTGAACAGATTCTGATCGGCTTTATTCGTTACACCAAAATTCAAACTAGCAGCATCATTTGCCTGAATATTACCTGCCATTACGCTACCCGCGCCGGCATTCAGCGTTGAGCCCTGCCCGATAAAGCTCCAGCGCCCGGCGGTGTACTTTCCAGGTAACATTGAAAGTGTTGACCCCGCACCGGCTGTCACTTCTCCGTCAGAGATCAGCCCCGATGTCGCCGTCAGATTCGCGCCATCCGCCAGCGCGAGTGCTGAGCGGGTGAAACGACTGAACACATTGAGGGTGGCATCGCCAGAGGTCACGGTCGTCGTACTGTCAGTGCTCTCTATACCGCCAGAAAAATGTTCATTAATAGTAAGCGTGGAACCATTTTTCAACGTTACCCGTCCGTTGAACCGGCTCTGGTCAGTCTCAGTTGTCGCTTTTGACTGACCCAGTGAGGGCGTAGTTTGTACACCATTCCCGTCATTAATATCGATGTAGAGATCTTCACTACCCAACGTTACGGTGGAGTGGTTCGCATTGATGTTCGTGCTGAGACTGGCGTTTCTCGCCAGGTCAAACGCTGCATTATTCAGGTTAAGCTGCTGCATACTGAAATGTCGTGTTTCCCAGTCATCCTGAGTAAAAGACACGGGCTGAGTCAGTACAGAATTGTCGCCAAGCGTCTTAAGTTTATCTGCCACGGCCTGAGTACTGACAGCATGAATAACTGGATGCCCCTGAATAAACAACCGGCCATTTTCTTGGGTGAAGCTCCCTTGCGTGTTCATCCCGCCGTCCATGACAAAGTCATTCTGCGTTCCGGGCGTAACAGTATTTTTGACATCAACATTGCCGGTAAAGTGGCCGTGCCAGATATTGGCAACTGCCGCGGTGGTATCTGCTTTATTGAAATCCAGATTCACCGTAGCTTGCGATCCACTGTTCGTCAGCACAGCGCCTTCATCTGCGCCGTTGAGCTTATGGAAAGTGAGACTGTTACCATTGATATCGAGCTTACCACCGCGGTAATCCCACAAGATATTATCAGGGTTAACCTGCTTATCATCATGCAGTACAACTGTTGGGCGTCCGCTAACAATATCAACAATATTAAATGCCTGGACGTTCCCATCGCTGTCCGGTCGCTGCGCCAGAATCACCGTCCCTTCACCAACATTCAGCCCTCCGGGGTTAATACCCGAGCCGTTCACCTTCAGTGTCCCGGTTCCGAGCTTGTGCAGATTATCACCCTGAACGCCGTTCACCTGCCAGTCGACGGTACGATCGCCATTAACAATGATCCCGCCGCCTTTCCAGGTTTCATCGGCACTGGCGCTAACAGTGTAATTCGCATCAAAAGTCAGTGTCCCTGCCCCCTGATCCACAGCGTTGTTCAGCGTGATCTGTCCATCAGAACCGAGGAAGGTCAGATTTTTACCGTTATTGAGATTTGAGCCATTTACGCTGCCATGCATATCCCAGCGCTGGCTTCCCTGGGTGAGATTCCCGGTACCGGTTTGACTATCAAAATTCCAGAGAATTTGCTCAGAAGATGTATTATTGACCGCAGGATCGGAATCCTGATCGAGAACGCTTTTAACATAGTCGACGGGGATGACGGCCCAGTTATTTCCGTTACCACCCGCACCATTACCCGCAGTTAATACGCCAACCAAAGTCCATTTATTAATGGTTGTATCAAAGCCAAACAAGGGGGAACCGCTGTCGCCAGCTTCACCATACGTCGCCATCGGTCCGTTTGCAGAGTTATAAATTTGTCCAGAGGAGGTCGAGATCATCTGACCATTTTGATAAGAATGAAGCGAACCCACGGTACCGCCAGTAAGATAGCTATAAGCTCCCCAGATATGCTGAAGTTGCCCAGATGGCGTTTTGATGTACTGCGTCCCAGATCCTACACGATAGAAAGCAGGAAAACGCGTTTTATCGTTATAGATGTTATTCACGGTACCAGCATGAGTCATTTCTGACGGGTTAACCTCCGTCACAATCTTGTTCAGTCTTGGCGCATGGAAGTCCAGTCCCCAGTGATTATTTCTGTCGACGATCGTATACGTGTAGTTGCCGTATCGGACTGACTGATAGCCGCCATTATGCTTAACACTTACCACATATTGCGGGCTGACTAAGGTGGCGACACCTGTTTTATCTACGGAGCTAAAATCAGCCATTGGCGCTTTATCCAAGACGCTCGCTGGGTGACCGTTTTTATCGTATAACGTGATACCGGTAGCGCCAGCCTGAAAAACACCACGGTTTTGCGCAAAGTCACGGTAAGTTTGATAAGGAAGGATGTTGCCTACGTCTGAGGCGTAAATTCTAGCAGGAAAAGAAACCGCCATAAGTCCAGATATCAGTAGGGAACATATTACCTTTTCTTTACGCCAACGACAGATTCGATGATTTTTTTTTACCCCACTACAAAGTTCTGATACAACAACAAGCTCCCCGCAAGAATTAAATTTAACCGTATATATCTTGTTCATGCAATTCTCCAGCTATATTTGAAATATGTACTAATTAAAGTATGAAACACAAATAGGCATAGCAAGAAGAAAAGAATAGTTTCAATTTTATTATCACATACAAACAAAATAAGAAGCACAAAAAAAACAACAAAAAAAGATAAATAAAAAGAAGTAAAAATACAAATAAAAAAAACAAAAAAAACAAAAAAACATTGCATTTTATCAATTCCAGTCATTTACAATGATTAATCATTCAAATATGACAGCTATCCACACCAAATAATTTTAAATGTATACGTTGATTAGCAAAAAACATTCAAATAACCTAATAAGGCAATGCAGCCTGTCTTCAAAAGGAAATCCCATCCGCTAAGACAGCGCAGCAGCATTACTTAATCCAAACAATTAGATCATCAGATGAGATTCATATTATGAAGATGAAAAAAACATTTTTTTTGATGAGTTTATTATCGACTATGGCTGCCGGTACAGCAATGGCAGCCTCGGGCGATACAATTGGTACGGGTACAGTAGCAGTAACTGGCACAACGGGTGCTTCAACTTGTTCAGTTGTTTTTCCTACAAGTGTAACCATGCCAACCATTACGACTTCATTGTTTCAGAACGTTGGAAACGGAAGTGCAATCCTCCAGCAACAGGCAGGTAATATCCAATTTAATGGATGTAATGGTCAATCAGTTAATATTAAAGTAGCAGCTAATGATGGTACGATTACCGGTAGTAAGAATATCGTTTATCCGAACCTTAATAATAAGGCTCAGTCTTGGTTTGGGTTGACTTTTGGTATCTCAACAGATCAAGGCTCAACCTTTACAAACCTTAAACTAGATAACAGCCCAAGTACAGCAATTGCTGTTGATAGTGATGTGTTTACTGTGCCGGTTCGTGTTGAAGCAGTTAAAATGACTAGCAATAATGGCATTAGTATATCACAAGGCAATTATAGCTCTAATTTCGTTGTGACCGCAACTTACGCTTAATTTTAATTACAATAAAGCATGACTTTAAACAGTCATGCTTTAACCTCTAACTTGGGTTATTTAATGAAAAAACATATCGTTGGTTATTTTATATACATTGTTTTTTTGCCATTTCCCTCCATAGCTCAGAACATTGAAGGGATAAATTTAGATCTGACCAGAGTTATATTAGATTCTCAGCAGAAAAGTACATCCATAAAAGTTAATAACTTTAATAACAAAACTTGGCTATTGCGTTCGTGGATATCGGAATATAATAGCGATGAAAAAAATAAAAGTTTTATTTTAACACCTCCACTTTATAGAGTTTCACCTGGCGAAAGCATACAATTGAGGATTGATAAAATTTCTCAATCATTGCCAATGGATAAAGAATCTGTTTTTATAATCAATGTTTTGGCAATACCAGCCATACAAAAAGATAATAGCACCACTTCCCAGGATTCAACAAAATTGCAACTTGCAATAAACAATAGAATAAAATTATTTTATCGACCACATAATCTTAATAAGCAGAATATAGTTGATGCAGCGTTCAAATCGCTGAAGATTTCAAAAAACCAAAATAATGTGCAAATAAAAAATCCAACCCCCTACTACATTACGATGGATGACGTAAAAATAAATGGTAAAAAAGTAACTTCTATTGAAGATTTTATGGTAGCTCCTTATTCAACATTGAATATTCCAGAAAGGAATGCTATTTCGTTTAGCTTTACTACGATAAACGACTATGGTGGAAAATCCTCAGTCACAGTAATTAATTTTTGAGGTCATGTTTTAGCTAGTCTGGAGGCTCTTTGAAAGGTATAATTAAACACCCTCTACTTTTGATAAGGGTCGCAGTTCTGTTTCCGGCGTTTAGTTGGGCTTCAGTTAATTCCATATATACCAGTAATACTGGTTTTACATTTAATGCAGATTTTCTAAAACTATCCGATGGGGGAAATGCTAAAAACATCGATCTGAGCTACTTTGCTAATGCAAGTGGTGCCGTGCCTGGAAAATATACCGTTGATGTTATTCTTAATAACAAATTAATTGATAGCGCAGTTAGCATTAATTTTTTGCCTCATAATGCTACACTTTGTGCAGCATTAACATTCCAGCAACTTGATCGTTGGGGGATTGATATTGGAAAAATAGAAGCACCTCGTCCCGGGAAAGAGGCGTGTATAAATAAGTTAATTGCGGGTGCAGGTGAAAATTTTGATATTAATAATCATCGGTTATTTTTAACTATCCCTCAAAGTTATCTTAAGCCTCAGGACTGGCTGAGCACACCGCCGTATCTATGGGATGATGGCTTACCCGCTTTGATGGTTAATTATAACTTCAATGGCCTAAAACAAAATAATAATGACTATAACAGTCGTAGCCAATTTTTATCACTAGATAACTCATTAAATCTGGGTGGGTGGCGCCTGCGCCAAAGAGGAAACTGGTCAACCAACTCTTCTGATAAAAATAGCCACTGGCAGCCAGTCAGTGTTTATTTACAGCATGGTTATGCTTTCTTACAAGGCGGGCAATTTACAATTGGGCAGACATCAACGGATGGTGCGATTTTTAACAGCTTTCCTTTTGAAGGCGCACAATTCTCCTCTGATGATGGTATGATTGCTGCAGAACTCAGCCAATACAGTCCCGTTGTAAGAGGTATTGCCTATTCACAAGCACAGATATCAGTAAAACAAAACGGCATTTTAATTTACCAAAAAAGTGTTCCTCCAGGCCCTTTCGAATTACGAGATTTCAATCAAATTTTCACAGGCGATCTGGAAATTGAAATTCGTGAAGCAGATGGCAGCGTTCGCCGTTACACCCAAGCGACAGCCGTGCTACCAATCCTCCAGCGAGAGGGGCGATTTCGTTATAACCTAGCATTTGGTAAATATTATTCAGATTTCACCAACTCTGAGGATAGCACCAATCCACAGTTTGCTCAGTCCTCTGTAGCAATAGGTTTACCTGATGAATACACTCTCTATGGCGGAGGGATTTATGCGGATGATTATACGGCAGCGCTTTTTGGAGTGGGTAAATATTCAGATGTATGGGGCGCCTTTTCTGTTGATGTGACGCACGCAAGATCAAAGTTTACTCGGAACTATAGCGCATTAGGTACTCAGCAGGGAGAATCTTATCGATTTATGTATTCACGCGGTTTTGGTGAGACTAATACTACATTAAATATCACCGGGTATCGTTATGCAACGCGTGGCTATTACAATTTTGATGAACTACAACAGCTTCAATCAGGATATGCAAATGACAGAAGCGTAAACAGCTATCACCAACATTCCCGTGTTTCAACAACGATTAATCAGGATCTTCAGAACTGGGGACAAATCAATCTTTCAGCCAGCAAGGATCAGTACTGGGATATGGCGGATGGTTATAATATCTCTGCGTCTTATTCTCTACCATTCCGCTATATCTCAGCAATGGTATCGCTTGGATATAATAAAAATCCGACCTACCGCGATGTAGATAAATCACTTTTCTTCTCTATCTCCGTTCCGTTAAGTAACTTTTTGAGCGGTAATAATATGTTCTTAACGGCTAACACGATTACAAACAATGGCCAAGTACAGCAACAGATTGGCCTCAATGGCGCTACCCGCAACGGGGAATTCAATTATGCAATTGCTCAAGGTTGGCAAAACCATAATCATGGAAAAGCAGGCAATATCAATCTTAATTATCGTGGCCCATACGGCTACATTTCCGGCAGCTACGCCTACCAAAAAGACACCAGTCAATGGACTTATGGTCTCAACGGTGGCATAACCATACATCCACACGGAATTACCCTTTCGCAACCGCTTAGTTTAAATAGTGCCAGTGCGCTGATTCAGGCGCGCGATGCCGAAAGTGTAAAAGTGTTAAATGGTGCGGGAATTTATACTGACTGGCGCGGTTATGCCATCGTTCCTTATCTTAGCCCTTACAATCGTAACCAAATATCACTGGACGTGAATAGCGTGAAGGATGATGTCGAGTTATTAAATACAGATGTTACGGTAATACCTAGTCGCGGAGCGTTAGTATCCGCGCCGTTTAAAGTAAATATAGGTAATAAGGCTCTGATTACTTTAACACAGAAAAACGGTACCCCCGTTCCCTTTGGTAGTCTGGTTACTTTGGATTCAGAAAACAGCATCAATAGCAGTATCGTCGCTGATAATGGGCAGGTGTACATGTCAGGCTTACCTAAGGAAGACACTCTCGTGGTTAAATGGGGTGATGAGCCCTCACAACAGTGCAAAGTGAATTACAAACTTAAGGATACAAAGATTAAATTCAATGAGTTTACTGCTCAATGTATTTAAATTTTCTTGAATAATGAATAGCCCCGTTTGAGGGCAATGCCGATCAGTTAAGGATCAGTTGACCGATCCTTAAACTGCGGCACTATAACGGCTTCCACAACAGGGAGCCGTTTTATTATGTCACTTCTCAATGATCTGCTCGATTTCAGTGACCATCCGCTTATGCCACTTCCCTCTGCACAACTTTTTGCAGAGCACCTTCCCGTCGAGTGAATACAGCACTGCCTGACGCTTTCTGCTCATGTGACCATTCGCCGCCGTCGTTTACCGGGGGACATGGTTATCTGGATAGTGGTGGCCATGGCCTTCTTCCGCAATGAGCCCATTACCGATGCGGTTCGCCCTCTGAACCTGAGCGTAGATGGCGAAGCAGGGGTGAACCTGCAGGCCCGCAGTGCTGTCATCCTGGCGCGTCAGCGCCTGGGTGCCGCCCCGGTGGAATGGCTCTTCCGCCAGACCGCACAGACATGGGGCGCGGAACGTTGCCTGAAGGATGACTGGCACGGCCTGCAGCTTTTTGCCATTGATGGCACGCAGTTCAGGACACCGGATGAACCTGAGTTGCGTGAATATTATGGCTCTGCCAACACATCCACTGAGCGGCAGAGCGCCTACCCGGTTATGCGTCTGGTGGCGTTAATGAATCCGGGAAGTTACATTCTGCTGAATGCTGTGACCGCGCCTTACCGGCGGAGCGAAACCGTGCTGGCCCATTCCATGCTCACCACCATCCCGGATAACTCCATTACGCTGTTTGACAGGCTCTTTTACAGCGCAGACCTGCTGCTGACGCTGAACCAGCAGGGTTGTAACCGCCACTGGCTACTGCCTGCGTGGAAGAATATCGCGGCAGAAACAGAAGAAAGTTACGGTCCCGGTGACAGACTTCTGAAACTGAAGGTGTCACCACAAGCAAGGAAAAAGAATCCTTCACTGCCAGAGTTCTGGTACGCCAGGGCGGTGACTTATGAGGTAAACGGAGTGGAGAAAACGGTGCTGACATCACTCCCGGCAGACCGCTACAAAGCAAAAGAGGTGGCGGAACTTTACCATTCACGATGGGAAGTCGAAGTCGGGTTCAGAAACCTGAAAAGCAGCCTGCTGAACAATGCCCTGGTACTGAGAAGCCGTAAGGCTGAGCTGTAGTGGCACACTAAATTTGGCCACCTGATTAAAGGTAATATTCTCACCACAACACAAAACAGGTGACTTAATGAACAAGAAAACCAAACGAACCTTCACCCCTGAGTTCAGGCTGGAATGTGCACAGCTGATTGTTGATAAGGGCTACTCATATCGACAGGCCAGTGAAGCGATGAATGTCCGTTCAACCACGCTTGAAAGCTGGGTACGCCAGCTCAGGCGAGAGCGCCAGGGGATTACGCCCTCTGCCACACCCATTACTCCAGACCAGCAACGTATCCGCGAGCTGGAAAAGCAAGTTCGCCGTCTGGAGGAACAAAATACGATATTAAAAAAGCTACCGCGCTCTTAATGTCCGACCCGCTGAACGGTTCACGATAGCCGCCAGACTGAGTGACAGCCACACGGTTGTCAGCCTGTGTTCTGCTCTGGAAATACACCGCAGCAGTTACCGGTACTGGCGAAAACGACGCGATACGGTTAATCCGGCGCGAGTCAGGTTGTGCAGCGAAATACGCCGGGCGTGGAACCAAAGTCGGGGCTCTGCGGGCGCGCGCACTCTGGCTGAAATGCTGACTCAAAACGGCGTCCCGATGAGCCGTTACCGTGCCGGGCGTCTGATGAAATATCTGAACCTGAGCAGTTGTCAGCCCGGAAAACATCAGTATAAAAATGCCCGTCAGGAGCATACCGGCCTGCCGAATCTGCTCAAGCGTCAGTTCGCAGTACCGGAGCCAGACCGGGTATGGTGTGGAGATATTACGTATCTCTGGGCAGGAAATCGCTGGTGCTATCTGGCGGTTGTTATGGATCTTTTTGCCCGCAGGGTTATCGGCTGGAGTCTGTCAGCGCATGCCGATACCGCACTGATAAGCAGTGCCCTGCGGATGGCCTATGAGACGCGTGGCCAACCCCGGGATGCCATGTTCCATAGCGACCAGGGAAGCCAGTATACAGGCCTTAAATATCAACAACTTCTCTGGCGTTGCAGAATAAATCAAAGCGTCAGTCGGCGGGGAAACTGCTGGGATAACAGCCCCATGGAACGCTTCTTCCGCAGTCTGAAAACAGAATGGGTGCCAGCGAATGGTTACGCAGGCAAGGACGAGGCCCGGCAGCAAATTAATGATTACATATTGAACTACTACAACAGCGTCAGACCTCACCATTATAACGGTGGGCTGACGCCGGAAGAGTCAGAGAACAGATACCATTTTTACTGTAAAACCGTGGCCAATATTACTTGACCACTACATATCACGTGAGACACCCATGATTTTACAGGCCTTAGACACATTACTGAGTTCTTCAGCCAGATTGAGCAAACCGGCTTTGTGTTTGATGACGGGATTGTTAGTATGAAGCATGAGAGTTACCTCGTGTTTTGTATACGGATTCGACACCCATGTCAAAACCGGTAACTCTCAACCTTTCAAGGCCATGTGTCAGATCAAGTCGTGACTAATACAGGTTAAGATATCAAAAACCCGTTATCCGGTGAAACGCAGTGCCGCTCCTCTTAAGTGAACGGCATTGCCTACAAGGCGGGTTTTTGCTTTTGGGAATACGTCCTTCCTGCCTTCGCCCCATCAACTGCGAATATCATCATACTCACGCGTTTTATCAAATTCGTGTTTCGCAAACGGGCACAGTGGGATAATTTTCCGTTTTTCCTGGCGCATTTTTTCCACGACTTTCGCTACCAGTTGTTTACCAATCCCCTGTCCTTTCAGGCTTTCATCAACATCGGTATGTTCAATAATCGCTAAATTCTCTCCGGTCGGCACAAAGACAATTTCAGCTATTTGATTTCCCTGCGCATCATTGATGTAAAATTTATTATGACCCTCACGTATTTCCATTTTCCCCTCACTTATTTATGACGGTATTTCAGTGCACCGCTGGGACATGTATCAATAACATTCACGACGGTAGCGACGTCTACTTCATCCGGCATGATCCACGGTTTACGTTTAAGATTAAACAGTTTGCTATTACCGCGCACACAATTACCGGAATGCTGACATATTGCGGTGTTGAAATAGACATCGACCTTTTCGCCGGTATAGCAGCGATAACCAACGTCCAGTAGTTCCTGATCCATGACCTTCCCTCCCTCATAAGTATGGTTTTCGCTATAAGCATAGCTCTCGAATCGCCAGACGACACCGGAAGTTTCAGTTACCAAATCCGCTTCCCCGGATGGCCAATCCCCTTACTCCCTTTGAATTACCCGCAGCATCAGAGATAATGCTTAGGAAATTTGTCATACAAGGAAGCTGATGAGACATTCACTGCCCTGCCGCATGTTACGCAAACGTCCGATGAAACTCAGTACCACGGTGATCTTAATGGTCAGCGCAGTGCTGTTCTCGGTGCTGCTGGTAGTGCATCTGGTTTACTTCTCGCAAATCAGCGATATGACGCGTGACGGGCTGGCTAACAAGGCGCTGGCCGTGGCGCGTACCCTTGCCGACTCGCCAGAAATTCGTCAGGGCTTGCAGAAAAAACCGCAGGAGAGCGGTATCCAGGACATCGCCGAAGCTGTACGCAAACGCAACGATCTGCTGTTTATTGTCGTTACCAATATGCAAAGCCTTCGCTACTCGCACCCTGAAACCCAACGCATTGGTCAGCTCTTTAAAGGGGACGACATCCTGAAGGCGCTCAACGGCGAGGAAAATGTCGCGATTAATCGCGGTTTTCTGGCACAGGCTTTACGCGTATTTACCCCTATCTACGACGAAAATCATAAGCAGATCGGCGTGGTGGCGATTGGTCTGGAGCTAAGCCGCGTAACGCAGCAGATCAATGACAGTCGCTGGAGCATTATCTGGTCAATTTTATTCGGTGTGCTGGTTGGCGGGCTGGGTACATGGATTTTAGTCAAAGTACTTAAGCGCATCCTGTTCGGCCTGGAGCCTTACGAAATCTCAACTCTGTTTGAGCAACGCCAGGCAATGCTGCAATCAATCAAGGAAGGTGTCGTTGCCATAGACGCGCGCGGCGAGGTCACACTCATCAATGATGCTGCGCAAGAACTGCTTAATTATCACAAATCCCAGGATGACGAAAAGCTATCGACACTGAGTCAGGCATGGTCGCAGGTGGTGGATGTCTCGGAAGTATTACGTGACGGCACGCCGCGACGAGATGAAGAGGTTACCGTCAAAGATCGGCTATTACTCATCAACACCGTACCCGTACGCAGCAATGGCGTTATCATCGGAGCCATCTCTACCTTCAGGGACAAAACGGAAGTTCGTAAGCTAATGCAACGGTTGGATGGGCTGGTCAACTATGCCGACGCACTTCGTGAACGCTCCCACGAATTTATGAACAAATTACACGTGATTCTCGGATTATTACATCTGAAGAGTTATAAGCAGTTGGAAGATTACATTCTAAAAACAGCCAACAACTATCAGGAAGAGATTGGCTCTTTGCTGGGTAAAATCAAATCTCCGGTTATCGCTGGTTTTTTAATCAGCAAGATTAACCGCGCGACCGATTTAGGCCATACGCTGATATTAAATAGTGAGAGCCAGTTGCCAGACAGCGGTAGTGAAGATCAAGTCGCAACGTTAATTACCGCACTGGGAAATCTGATAGAAAACGCGCTGGAGGCATTAGGGCAAGAACCCGGTGGTGAAATCAGCGTTACGTTGCACTACCGTCACGGCTGGCTGCACTGTGAAATTAACGATGATGGTCCGGGAATTTCCCCCGACAAAATCGATCACATTTTTGAAAAAGGTGTCTCGACAAAAGGAAGTGAACGAGGCGTCGGTCTGGCACTTGTCAAACAACAGGTTGAAAATCTCGGCGGCAGCATTGCCGTGGAATCGGAACCCGGGATTTTCACACAATTTTTTGTCCAGTTACCCTGGGATGGGGAGAGGTCGAGCAAATGATCAATGTATTAATTATCGATGACGACGCAATGGTGGCGGAGTTGAATCGCCGATACGTGGCGCAGATCCCTGGTTTTCAATGCTGCGGAACAGCCTCGACACTGGAGAAAGCCAAAGAGATTATCTTCAACAACGAAACACCTATCGACCTGATCTTGCTCGATATCTATATGCAAAAAGAAAACGGGCTCGATTTACTGCCTGTCCTGCACAACGCTCGATGCAAAAGCGATGTGATTGTCATCTCCTCGGCTGCTGATGCCGCAACCATTAAGGATTCTCTGCATTATGGCGTCGTTGATTATCTCATCAAACCGTTCCAGGCATCACGTTTTGAAGAGGCACTCATCGGCTGGCGACAAAAGAAAATGGCGCTGGAGAAACATCAATACTATGACCAGACCGAACTGGATCAGCTAATTCATGGCAACTCATCTAACGAACAGGATACCCGCCGACTGCCGAAAGGCTTAACGCCGCAGACTTTACGCACGCTGTGCCAGTGGATTGACGCTCACCAGGACTATGAATTTTCAACCGACGAGCTGGCCAACGAGGTTAACATCTCTCGCGTTTCCTGCCGCAAATATCTGATCTGGCTAGTAAATTGTCACATCTTAGTTACCAGTATCCATTATGGCGTCACCGGTCGTCCGGTTTATCGCTACCGTATTCAGGCAGAGCATTACTCATTACTGAAGCAATATTGCCAATAACGCGTTATTAGTTATCTGGAAGTAACAATTATTGCAGTAATGCAAACCAGCACTGGCACAAGTTACATCAGCCATCAGTAAAACTTGTGCCAGATCAAATATAATTATCCCTCTTCATCCCCTGCGAATTAATATCAATTCGGATAAATAGAGTTTTTAATTTCAAAACGCTAACAAAAGTTAATTAACTATTATGTCACCCGTATTATGTGTATTTTTACCCACAAATAGGTAGATCAGAATAATCTATAAACTTGATGATATCTGTCTGTAGAACAAAAATTATACCAATAAATATCAACAAGATAGAGCAAAACAGATCTTTAACATCTGCGAAACACAAACTATAACCCCATCGCCAGAGAGTATTTTCCTCTGAAAAAGTCACTTATCACAGTGCATAAATTTACCGCTGTCTGAATCAGCCAATATTCACTGTGAAGTATTTACTCAAGCCAGTAACGACCAAACGGATATTTAGTCAGTCTCTGATAACAGTTCATCCAAAACAGAATGTGGCTGTGATCTATTTGGCAAGAATTTAAATGGGATTATCGCGAGGGTTTACACATGTTATTTACCATCCAACTTATCATAATACTGATATGTCTGTTTTATGGTGCCCGAAAGGGCGGTATCGCGCTGGGTTTATTAGGCGGTATCGGCCTGGTCATTCTGGTGTTCGTCTTCCATCTTCAGCCGGGTAAACCACCGGTTGATGTCATGCTGGTCATCATCGCGGTGGTAGCGGCATCGGCGACCCTGCAAGCCTCTGGCGGCCTGGATGTTATGCTGCAAATTGCCGAAAAACTGCTGCGTCGCAATCCGAAATATGTTTCCATCGTCGCACCGTTTGTCACCTGTACGCTGACCATTCTTTGCGGTACGGGTCACGTGGTTTACACCATCCTGCCGATCATCTACGACGTTGCGATTAAGAACAACATCCGTCCGGAACGCCCAATGGCGGCGAGCTCTATCGGCGCGCAGATGGGGATTATCGCCAGTCCGGTGTCGGTTGCCGTTGTATCGCTGGTCGCAATGCTGGGGAACGTAACCTTTGATGGTCGTCACCTTGAGTTCCTCGACCTGCTTGCGATTACCATCCCCTCTACCTTGTTAGGTATCCTGGCGATCGGTATTTTCAGTTGGTTCCGTGGTAAAGATCTGGACAAAGACGAAGAGTTCCAGAAATTCATCTCCGTACCAGAAAACCGTGAGTACGTTTACGGTGACACCGCCACGCTGCTGGATAAAAAACTGCCGAAAAGCAACTGGCTGGCAATGTGGATCTTCCTCGGGGCAATCGCGGTGGTCGCACTTCTTGGTGCTGATTCTGACCTGCGTCCGTCTTTTGGCGGCAAACCGCTGTCGATGGTACTGGTTATCCAGATGTTTATGCTGTTGACCGGGGCGCTGATTATTATCCTGACCAAAACCAATCCCGCGTCCATCTCAAAAAATGAAGTCTTCCGTTCCGGTATGATTGCCATCGTGGCGGTATACGGTATCGCGTGGATGGCGGAAACCATGTTCGGTGCGCATATGTCTGAAATTCAGGGCGTACTGGGCGAAATGGTGAAAGAGTATCCGTGGGCTTATGCCATTGTTCTATTGCTGGTCTCCAAGTTTGTTAACTCCCAGGCCGCTGCACTGGCAGCAATTGTTCCGGTTGCACTGGCGATTGGCGTTGACCCGGCATACATCGTGGCTTCAGCACCGGCTTGCTATGGTTATTACATCCTGCCGACCTATCCGAGCGATCTGGCAGCGATTCAGTTTGACCGTTCCGGAACCACCCACATCGGCCGCTTCGTCATCAACCACAGCTTTATTTTGCCAGGGTTGATTGGTGTGAGCGTATCGTGCGTCTTCGGCTGGATCTTCGCTGCGATGTACGGGTTCTTGTAATTGCACTCTGCGTGCTGCCCGTCGCTGTGCGGCACGCCATTTTCGTATAACAAATACAGAGTTACAGGCTGGAAGCTATGTCAAATAAAGAGTTTATTTATCAGACGCCTTTCCCGATGGGGAAAGACAATACCGAGTACTATCTGCTCACATCCGATTACGTTAGTGTTGCCGAATTTAACGGCGAAACCATCCTGAAGGTGGAACCTGAAGCCCTGACCTTGCTGGCGCAGCAAGCCTTCCATGACGCTTCTTTCATGCTCCGCCCGGCACACCAGCAACAGGTTGCTTCTATTCTTCACGACCCTGAAGCCAGTGAAAACGATAAGTATGTGGCGCTGCAATTCTTGAGAAACTCAGAAATCGCCGCCAAAGGTGTATTGCCGACCTGCCAGGATACCGGCACCGCCATCATCGTCGGTAAAAAAGGTCAGCGAGTGTGGACCGGCGGCGGTGATGAAGAAGCCTTATCAAAAGGCGTCTATAACACTTATATCGAAGATAACCTGCGCTATTCACAAAACGCACCGCTGGACATGTACAAAGAGGTCAACACCGGCACTAACCTGCCTGCGCAAATCGACCTGTACGCGGTAGATGGCGACGAGTACAAATTCCTCTGCGTCGCCAAAGGCGGCGGTTCTGCCAACAAAACGTATCTCTATCAGGAAACCAAAGCCCTGCTGACTCCGGGTAAACTGAAAAACTTCCTCGTTGAGAAAATGCGTACCCTCGGCACCGCAGCCTGCCCGCCGTACCATATCGCGTTTGTGATTGGCGGCACGTCTGCGGAAACCAACCTGAAAACCGTCAAGTTGGCAAGTGCTCACTATTACGATGAGCTGCCGACTGAAGGGAACGAACACGGTCAGGCGTTCCGCGATGTTCAGTTAGAACAAGAACTGCTGGAAGAGGCTCAGAAGCTCGGCCTCGGCGCGCAGTTTGGCGGTAAATACTTCGCTCACGACATCCGCGTAATCCGCCTGCCGCGTCACGGCGCATCCTGCCCGGTGGGTATGGGCGTCTCCTGCTCCGCTGACCGCAACATTAAAGCGAAAATTAACCGCGAAGGTATCTGGATAGAAAAACTGGAACACAACCCAGGTCAGTATATTCCTGAAGAGCTGCGTCAGGCGGGTGAAGGCGAAGCGGTGAAAGTCGATCTCAACCGTCCGATGAAAGAGATCCTCGCCCAGCTTTCGCAGTATCCGGTATCCACCCGCTTGTCACTCACCGGCACAATTATCGTCGGTCGTGATATTGCGCACGCCAAGCTGAAAGAATTGATCGACGCCGGTAAAGAACTGCCGCAGTACATCAAAGATCACCCGATCTACTACGCAGGTCCGGCAAAAACGCCAGCCGGTTATCCATCGGGTTCTTTAGGCCCAACCACTGCAGGCCGTATGGACTCTTACGTGGATCTGCTGCAATCCCACGGTGGCAGCATGATCATGCTGGCGAAAGGTAACCGCAGTCAGCAAGTCACCGACGCGTGTCATAAACACGGCGGCTTCTACCTCGGTAGCATTGGCGGCCCGGCGGCAGTGCTGGCACAGCAGAGCATTAAGCATCTGGAATGTGTCGCTTATCCGGAACTGGGTATGGAAGCTATCTGGAAAATCGACGTAGAAGATTTCCCGGCGTTTATCCTGGTCGATGACAAAGGCAACGACTTCTTCCAGCAAATCGTCAACAAACAGTGCGCGAACTGCACTAAGTAACTTCTTTGGCCCAGCGCCTGGCGGCATACTGCCAGGTGATCCCCCTGGGCCACCTCTTTTGCGATTGTAATTTCATGCTTGCTGGTGAATAGTCAGTATTTTCCCTGACTTGCGAACTCACCATGACCCGCACACTCAAGCCGTTAATTCTTAACACTGGCGCACTGGCGCTGACGTTAATCCTGATTTACACCGGAATTTCGGCTCATGACAAACTCACCTGGTTGATGGAAGTGACGCCGGTAATTATTGTCGTACCGTTGCTGCTTACCACCGCCAGACGTTATCCGTTAACGCCGCTGCTCTATGCACTGATTTTCTTTCACGCCATCATCCTGATGGTCGGCGGTCAGTACACCTACGCGAAAGTCCCCATCGGTTTTGAAGTACAGGAATGGTTGGGGTTAAGCCGTAATCCGTATGACAAGCTGGGGCATTTTTTCCAGGGGCTGGTGCCTGCACTGGTGGCGCGAGAAATCCTCGTGCGTGGAATGTACGTGCGCGGACGCAAAATGGTGGCGTTTCTGGTCTGCTGCGTAGCACTGGCGATAAGCGCCATGTATGAGTTGATCGAGTGGTGGGCGGCGCTGGCGATGGGTCAGGGAGCGGATGATTTTCTCGGCACCCAGGGCGACCAGTGGGACACGCAATCCGATATGTTCTGCGCGCTGCTGGGCGCATTAACTACGGTGATATTGCTTGCTCGACTTCACTGTCGCCAGCTCCGGCGCTATGGCTTAATTACCAAAGCGCCGGACGCGATTACCTCTTAAGGGTGCAACCAGCCTGGCAGCCAGTCGCCGTGGGCGGCAATCAGATCGTCAACAAGGACATATATTTCGTCAATGCCCAGCACGGCGGCGGTGTGCGGGTCCATCATCGCGGCGTGGTAAACACGGTCACGGTTTTCGGTGAGAATGGCTTCGGTAAGCAGCGTCTGTACGTTAATATTGGTTTGCATCAGGGCTGCCAGATGCGACGGTAGCGTACCGACTTTGGTCGGCTGAATGCCATTAGCATCAACCAGGCAGGCCACTTCCACACAACATCCTTGCGGCAGGTTATCAATCAAGCCATCGTTACGGACGTTGCCATAAATCACGCTCGGTTCGCCGGTCCAGATAGCGTTCATGATGGTGCTGGCATATTCCCGTGACGGTTTAATATCAATCCGGGAGGCGTTCTTATACTCCTCCAGCTCTTTGTGCCAGTTCTCCAACTGCTCGACGCAGCGTTTCGGGTACTCATCCAGCGGTACTTTATAACGCTCAATCAAATCCTCACGGCCTGGCTTAATAAACCACGGCGTATATTCGGCAAAATGTTCTGACGACTCCGTGACGAAGTAGCCCAGCTTTTTGAACATTTCATAGCGCACAATATTCTGGCAGCGAGGATTACCATGAATATTCGGCTTCGGTGCCTGACCTGCGTCATACGCTGCCAGCAGTTCCGGGTAGAGATTCACGTAACTGCCGTCGGCGGTTTTGCGCTCCAGTTCCAGGTAAAACGCCATATGGTTGATACCCGCACAACGATAACGCAGCGTAGCGGGGTCAATATTGAGGTCACGCGCCAGCTCTTCCGCCGTTCCCTGCACCGAATGGCACAGCCCTACCTGTTTGATATGCGGATAGCGGGCATACATCGCCCAGGTATTCATCGCCATCGGGTTAACGTAGTTGAGCATGGTGGCATCGGGGCAGACTTCTGTCATGTCTTCGCAAATTTGCCACAGGTGCGGAATGGTACGCAGCGCGCGCATAATGCCGCCCGGCCCCAACGTATCGGCAATAGTTTGTTCCAGACCATGGCGCTTACAGACCTCGAAATCAGTCACCGTGCAAGGTTCATAACCACCAATCTGAAATGCCACCACGACAAAATCGGCATCCTGTAAGGCTTCTTTCTGTTGCGTGTGGCAGGTGATTTTGCCGCTGGCTCCTGCTGAATCCATCAGCTTACGCACCACAATGTGCGACTCTTCCAGGCGAGTTGGATCAATGTCCATCAGAGCAATATGCGCCGTTTTCAGCGCCTCGCGATGAAACACATCACCAAGAATATTTTTTACGAAAATTGTCGAACCAGCGCCGATAAAAGTAATTTTGGGTGCAGACATCATTCAGGTCTCCAGGCTTGCTTGAATGATTTCATCATGACAGGCGATTTCGCAGAAAGCCTCCGGCTTCCCGATTGAGCATTCCTAAAAACTCAGATCTGGGGTTACTTAGCAGTAAATCTGAGTTTTTGGGACTAAATTACCTAAAAAACAGAGTAATTAGCCCTTAGAAAATCCTCTCTCTTTACGTTTTGTGTCGTCATTCGCAGTCATCCTCAGCCACTCATGCCATAATTCTGATAATCCAGGAAAGAGAGCCATCCATGAATACAGATACCTTTATGTGTAGCAGCGATGAAAAACAGACCCGCAGCCCGCTGTCTCTGTATTCAGAATACCAGCGGATGGAGATAGAGTTTCGTGCACCGCATGTCATGACCACCAGCCACTGGCATGGTCAGGTTGAGGTAAATGTGCCTTTCGATGGCGATGTGGAATACCTGATTAACAATGAAAAAGTGAATATCAATCAGGGGCATATCACACTGTTCTGGGCCTGTACGCCACACCAACTAACCGATACCGGAACCTGTCAGAGCATGGCGATTTTTAATCTGCCGATGCATCTGTTTCTCTCCTGGCCTCTGGATAAAGACCTTATAAACCACGTCACTCACGGCATGGTGATTAAATCGCTGGCGACACAGCAACTTAGCCCCTTTGAAGTGCGCCGCTGGCAGCAGGAATTGAACAGCCCGAATGAGCAAATCCGCCAGCTCGCCATTGATGAAATTGGCCTGATGCTCAAGCGATTTAGCCTCTCTGGCTGGGAACCGATTCTGGTCAATAAAACCTCGCGCACGCACAAAAACAGCGTCTCGCGCCATGCGCAATTTTACGTCAGCCAGATGCTGGGCTTTATTGCAGAAAACTATGACCAGGCGCTGACCATCAACGACGTGGCTGAGCACGTCAAACTAAACGCCAACTATGCGATGGGGATATTTCAGCGAGTCATGCAGTTGACGATGAAACAGTACATTACCGCGATGCGCATCAACCACGTTCGCGCGTTACTGAGCGATACCGATAAAAGTATTCTCGATATTGCCCTGACGGCAGGTTTTCGTTCAAGCAGTCGTTTTTACAGTACTTTCGCCAAATATGTCGGTATGTCGCCGCAACAATACCGCAAACTTAGCCAACAGCGCCGCCAGACACTTCCCGGTTAAAAACGATATCAGTATCAGCCAAAAAAATAATTTAGCTGTCGATAATAAACATTGAAAATTAATTGAAAAATTAATATAAGCTTCTGTTTATAATAACAAAAAATCAAAACCGCTTATTTTTCAATCGCTTTACAGCCTGAAATGCCCGGAAGATACTTGCCCGCAACGAAGATTCCTTCACAACCGGGTAAACAATGATGAAAGTATTAATTGTTGAAAGCGAGTTTCTACATCAGGACACCTGGGTCGGTAGCGCCGTTGAACGTCTGGCGAATGCCTTGAGCCAACAAAATGTTACCGTCATTAAATCAACCTCATTTGATGATGGTTTTGCCATTCTCTCTTCAAATGAAGCTATTGATTGTCTGATGTTCAGTTATCAAATGGAGCATCCAGACGAACATCAAAACGTCAGAGAATTGATCGGTAAACTTCATGAACGCCAGCAAAACGTGCCGGTATTCCTGTTAGGCGATCGGGAAAAATCAATCGCCGCTCTGGATCGCGACCTGCTGGAGCTTGTCGATGAATTCGCCTGGATTCTGGAAGATACTGCCGATTTTATTGCCGGACGCGCCATCGCCGCGATGACCCGCTACCGTCAACAGCTGTTACCGCCACTGTTCAGCGCGCTGATGAAATATAGCGACATCCATGAGTATTCCTGGGCCGCGCCGGGTCACCAGGGCGGTGTAGGGTTCACTAAAACGCCAGCCGGACGTTTCTACCATGACTATTATGGTGAAAACCTGTTCCGCACCGATATGGGTATCGAACGAACTTCTCTCGGTTCTTTGCTTGACCATACTGGCGCATTTGGCGAAAGCGAAAAATATGCCGCGCGCGTATTTGGTGCCGATCGCTCCTGGTCAGTCGTTGTCGGCACTTCAGGTTCTAACCGCACCATCATGCAGGCTTGCATGACCGATAACGACGTGGTCGTTGTTGACCGTAACTGCCACAAATCCATTGAACAAGGCTTAATGCTGACTGGCGCGAAACCGGTATACATGGTGCCAAGCCGCAACCGCTACGGTATTATCGGGCCAATCTACCCGCAGGAAATGCAGCCTGAAACCTTGCAGAAGAAAATCAGTGAAAGTCCGCTGACTAAAGACAAAGTCGGGCAAAAACCGTCTTACTGCGTGGTGACCAACTGCACCTACGACGGCGTGTGTTATAACGCCAAAGACGCGCAGGATCTGCTGGAAAAAACCTCTGACCGTCTGCATTTCGACGAAGCCTGGTATGGCTACGCACGGTTTAACCCGATCTATGCCGATCACTATGCAATGCGCGGTGAACCTGGCGATCACAATGGCCCAACCGTTTTCGCTACCCACTCCACACATAAACTGCTGAATGCGCTGTCGCAGGCATCTTATATTCATGTACGTGAAGGCCGGGGCGCGATTAACTTCTCCCGCTTTAATCAGGCATACATGATGCATGCCACCACTTCCCCGCTGTATGCCATCTGCGCATCAAACGATGTGGCTGTATCAATGATGGACGGCAACAGCGGTCTGTCACTGACTCAGGAAGTGATCGATGAAGCGGTCGATTTCCGCCAGGCAATGGCACGGTTGTATAAAGAGTTTACTGACGAAGGTAGCTGGTTCTTTAAACCGTGGAATAAAGAAGTGGTTACCGATCCGGAAACCGGCAAAACCTATGACTTTGCCGACGCGCCACGCAAACTGCTGACCACCGTTCAGGACTGCTGGGTAATGCATCCGGGCGAAAGCTGGCACGGCTTTAAAGATATCCCGGACAACTGGAGTATGCTCGACCCGATTAAAGTCAGCATCCTCGCACCGGGGATGGGTGAAGACGGTGAACTGGAAGAGACTGGCGTACCTGCCGCACTGGTTACCGCATGGCTTGGTCACCACGGCATCGTGCCAACTCGCACCACCGATTTCCAGATTATGTTCCTGTTCTCAATGGGTGTGACCCGAGGGAAATGGGGAACTCTGGTTAACACCCTCTGTTCCTTCAAACGCCACTACGACGCCAACACACCGCTGGCGCAGGTGATGCCGGAACTTGTTGAACAATATCCTGACACTTACGCGAACATGGGGATTCACGATCTGGGCGACAAAATGTTTGCCTGGCTGAAAGAAAACAACCCAGGTGCACGGTTAAACGAAGCCTATTCTGGCCTGCCGGTGGCTGAAATCACTCCGCGTGAAGCGTACAACGCGATTGTCGACAACAACGTCGAGCTGGTATCCATTGAAAATCTGCCAGGACGCATTGCGGCGAACTCAGTCATCCCGTATCCGCCAGGAATCCCGATGCTGCTGTCTGGTGAAAACTTCGGCGATAAAAACAGTCCGCAGGTAAGTTATTTACGCTCGCTGCAATCCTGGGATCATCATTTCCCTGGATTTGAACACGAAACTGAAGGTACTGAAATTATTGACGGTATTTACCACGTAATGTGTGTGAAAGCGTAACCACTATTCCGCTGAAGGCGTAATTGTTTTAATAACATTACGCCGCCTGGCCTGAGGCCTTTTGAGTATGGCAACGTTTTCATAAAAATTGCTGCAAACAAAAATGTCATACTTTTTGCGCGGTCCCACCCCGCGCTTTTTTTGTTTATTATTTACCCTTCACCACTCTGTAAAATTTTTTGTACATGAGAAATTACTATAAAAATTTGTAATATTAGTAAAACACGTTATTTTTATGCATGTTTTGATTCGTCATACAATTATATAACCAGTCCCCGGTATCTCTCTATGTTGGCGAGATCCACTATTTTTCTTTGCATTTCAGGAGTACATGTATGAGGATTTGCAGCAACCAACCTTGTATAGTTTTATTAACTGAAAAAGATGTCTGGCTAAGAGTGAATGGGAAAGAGCCTATAAGTTTGAAGGCTAACCATATGGCGTTATTAAGTTGTGAAAATAATATTATCGACGTCTCCTCTCTGAATAACACTTTGATTGCGTATATTAGCCTCGACATCATCAAAGATTATCTCCGTTTTCTGAATAAAGATCTCTCGAAAATACCGGTCTGGCAACGTAGCGCCACACCGATTATTTCCCTGCCATGCCTTACACCAGAGGTGTTTCGCGTTGCGGCGCAACATAGCACAGCGCCTGCTGAAACAGAGTCGGAAAAAGAACGAACACGTGCATTATTATTCACTGTGCTCTCTCGCTTTCTCGACAGTAAAAAATTCCTTTCTCTACTTATGTATATGTTACGTAATTGTGTTAGCGACAGCGTTTATCAAATCATTGAAAGCGATATCCATAAAGACTGGAATCTTAGTATGGTAGCCAGTTGTTTATGTCTTAGCCCAAGTTTGTTAAAGAAAAAGCTGAAAAGCGAAAACACCAGTTATAGCCAAATAATAACCACCTGCCGGATGCGTTATGCTGTTAATGAATTAATGATGGATGGAAAAAATATCTCACAGGTGTCACAGTCCTGTGGCTACAACAGCACGTCTTACTTTATTTCTGTATTTAAAGACTTCTATGGCATGACGCCACTCCATTATGTTAGCCAACACAGAGAACGTTCTGTCGCCTGATTTATAACCTTTACGAAGAGATTAGACTGGCCCCCTGAATCTCCAGACAACCAATATCACTTAAATAAGTGATAGTC
>NZ_PTRI01000025.1:0-36451 GCF_002965965.1 Escherichia sp. MOD1-EC5495 | reverse complement strand
ATCACAGTCAACTGACAGAAAAACCGACTACTCCAGAATAAGATGGGTTTGCTGCGGCGCAGAGAGCACTTTTCGTACCGCGCTCATTACCCGCTGCGGCTCTCGCAGGAACGCGTAGATACCGCACTGAACATAGCGACAATGCTCAAATCGCTCGGCACCGGCAAGCTCGATATCCGTAATCAACAGCGCGACATCTGCCCGACGGATATCCTCGTCCGCTAAACGATTCTCCGTTCCCAGCGCCCCCTGGGTTTCAATGCTGACGCCCCACTTCTCTTGCTGGCATAATTTTTCCAGCCGTTCTGCCGCCATATAAGTATGCGCCACGCCGCTGACGCAGGCGGTTACTGCCACCAGGTATGCCATTTTACCCCCCCACGGTAACCTCAAATCCGGCTCGTTCTGCCATTTCGCGCATCGTTGCCACATCGGCTGACGAGGGCGCAGAAACCTCTTTCATCGACCATGTTTTCCCCAGCAGGCGGTATTTCGGTTCACCGTACTGATGAAACGGCAACAGGTGGATTTGCCTGATATTCAGCGGGATCAGCACGTCCAGCGCCTGCTGCATATTCTCCCGGCTGAGCGTGAAACCTGGGATCAGCGGTAAACGCGGGATCACGTTGACACCTTCGCTTACCAGCAAACGCAGGTTCTCCAGCACACGTGGCAGATTCATCTTCACCACATCCCGCGCCTGAGTCGCCTCCATAATTTTTAAATCGAACAACACTTCATCGCACAATTTCGCCAGCGGTAGCAGCTTGCTGGCTGGCGCATCTCCGGCAGTTTCGATAGCGCATGAGACGCCCCACAGCCGCAGTCGCTGTAAAAAACGGGTCGCAAATTCCGCCTGCATTAACACTTCGCCACCAGAAAGCGTGACACCACCGCCAGACGTGCGAAAGAAAATGTCATCTTTCATCACTTCCCATTCCAGAGCGTCAAGGCTGATATCGCGACCAATCCGTTCAAATGCCCCGGACGGACATTCATCCGCATCACGTAAACATTTCGCGCAGTGCAGACATTTCGCCTCTCTGCGTACCGTCTGGATTTTGCCGGAGATCGACTCCGGATTAGCACACCACGGGCAAAGATGCGGGCAGCCTTTAAAAAAGACCACCGTGCGAATGCCTTCACCGTCATTCAGCGAATAACGCTGAATGTTGAAAATGCGCGCCACGTCATCGCGGCGCGTTTCCACAACGTTACAGCTGATGCGCTGTCCGGCGGATGATGTCATCCTGGATCTCCTTCGACAGTTCGACAAAGAAGGCGCTGTATCCGGCAACGCGCACCACCAGCCCGGCATAGTCCTGTGGGCGTTGTTGCGCTTCCCGCAACGTGTCGGCATTCACCACGTTAAACTGAATATGCTGCAACTTAAGCTGGGTAAATGCCCGTAAGAAGTCGGCCAGTTTGCGTAATCCCGCTTCACCTTCCAGGGTCGCTGGAGTGAATTTCACGTTCAGCAATGTACCGTTAGAAAGCAGCGTGTTATCGAGCTTACTGACTGACTTCAGTACCGCCGTTGGCCCTTGTGCGTCCTGGCCCAGCATTGGCGACAAGCCACCGTCTGCCAGTTGCTCTCCGGCAAAACGACCGTCTGGCGTCGCGCCAACCACCGATCCCAACGGGACATGAGCAGAAACGGTATACGACCCCGGCGTGAAGTAGCCACCGCGCGGGTTCTGGTATTTTTCCACTTCTTTGCAGTAGTGGCGCAGCAGTTCGGCGCTGATGTTATCCACCTCGTCAATATCGTTGCCGTATTTCTCAAAGCGGTTAATTAAGCGAGCGCGGATTTTTTCGCCTTCGGGCGTTGCGAAGTTGGCTTTTAATACCGACAGCAATTCGTCAAAACTTAAACGCTGTTGCTCAAAAACCATCCCTTTCAACGCATGGAGAGAATCGCTCAGGTTGGCGATACCGATCCCCTGTACGCCGGAGAAGTTATAACGCGCGCCGCCATCGGTAATATCGCGACCTTTTTCCAGACAATCGCTGATAAACGACGAGAGCAGCGGTACAGGCGCCCAGTCACGGTGACCGATATCGCAAATATTGCTGCCTTCAACCATCAGAGTGATGTAGTGGCTGATCTTGGCGCGGATCTGCTCCAGCAAACCTTCATAAGTCAGCGCGGCATTGCCTTCATTTTCATGCAGGCAGATTTCCATCACTTTCAGCAGGTTAAACATTGCGATGTCATGCAAGCCGTAGGTTCTGCCAGGAATAGACAACTCTACGCAGCCCACTACGGAATAGTCGCGCGCATCTTCCAGCGAAACGCCTCGGTTGAGGAACGCTGGCACCACCACTTCATCATTGAAGATTTGTGGAATACCAGTGCCGAGGCGGATGGTTTCTGCGGTTTTCATCAGGAACGGCGTGTCGATCAAGGCGTTAGTGCGCACCCCCAGGTTCGGTTGCGGTAATTGCACGCTTTGATAGGCGTCGAGGCAGAGGAACGAAAGCACGTTCACCGCGCTACGTCCGTTTTCCGTTAAACCGCCGAGCAGTGCGGTATAGCCGGTCGGGAATCCCGCAAAATAGCGCGCGCTGCTGGTGGAGCGTAACAGCACGATGTCGTTGCACTTCACCCATAAAGATTCGAGCAATTCTTTCAGGAACGCCGGATCTTCGCCCTGGGTTAATGATGCCTGATAGAACGGCAACATATACTGGTCAAAGCGCCCTAACGACAGCGAACTGGCGTTGGATTCGTATTGCAGAATGATGTTCATGTACCAGAACAACTGGCACGCCTGCCAGAACGTCTGCGGCTTATGTTGCGCGTTATGGCGGGAGATCTCTGCAATAGTCAGCAGTTCTTCACGACGCTGGGCATCGGTGCAGTTTGCCGCCATCGTTTCCGCCAGTTCGGCATAACGCAAAATGTGTTTTTGTGAAGCTTCCAGCAGTAACAGCGCGGCCTGATAAAAGTGATTATCCGGCTGTTGCTGGCAATGTTGCTGCATCTGCGCCACCAGTTCACCCAGCCCGTGATTCAGCAGGCGCGGGTAATCAATAATGATGTGCCCCTGGCCTTTATCCGTCTGGTTGATGCTGAAAATCTGCGTGCTGGTTGCGACTTTTACTTCATCCGTCATCTGCCCGTTGATGAAATCTTTCATCGAACGTTTTTCCCAGTACGGGAACAACTCTTCGCGGTAGATACGTTTATCTTCTTCGCTAATGGCGAAGCGATCCTGCGGTCGCGTCGGGAATTGATCCAGCTCTTTCAGCAGCCAGTAAGGGTCCATTTCCGGCGACATAATCCCGGCGCGAGGTTTTACGGTGCGGTTACCGGCAATCAGTTCTTCATCACGAATCGAAATTTCAACGTGTTCCAGGATATACGCTGTGGCTTTTGCCCGACGAATAATCACCGGTTCGCCTTCGGTTTGCTTATGGCTGGCGGTATAAAGCAGCGCACGCTCCAGCGAGATTTCACGGGTATTGGCAAACAGTGCAGTTTTAAGGCGAGAGATACGATTCGTCATGAGGAACTCCTGTAGGAAAGCGAACCCGCCCTTGCGGGCGGGATAAGAACTTAAGCGGTTTGCGCCAGGTGAGCTTCAATTTTGCTCATGATGGCATCAGCGCGTTTTACTGCATCGCTGATGTTGACGCGCACGATGGTCTTGCCAGCAAAACGCTCTTCAAACTTGATGCCGATATCTTTGGTCAGAATCACCATATCGGCGCTCGCCACGTCTTCAGCAGTCAGTTCATTTTCCAGACCGATCGAGCCCTGGGTTTCTACTTTCACTTCCCAGCCTTTCGCTTTCGCGGCACTTTCCAGCGCCTCTGCAGCCATATAGGTATGGGCAACACCTGAAGGACATGCGGTTACTGCAATAATTTTCGTCATGGCTCGTTCCTCAATTAATTAATTTCAAAATCCAGATCCAGGTCGTCTTCCTTCTCATCAGTCGAAGACCCATTTTTACGCGCCAGACTTTTCAGTACGTTCACGCAGACTGCCGTCACAACCGCCCCGACAGCCACTGCCGCGATATAACCCAACTTACCTTCAACCACCGGCAGCACAATCAGACCACCCCAACCTGCATAGCACTGCGCGCCGACCATTGCTGCGGTCACCGTGCCACAAACTGAACCGACCATGATGGAAGGGATCACGCGTAACGGATCGGCAGCAGCGAAAGGAATCGCCCCTTCGGTGACGCCAACGCACCCCATCACCAGCGCCGCTTTGCCGGTTTCGCGCTCTTCAGCGGAGAAATTTTTACGACCAATCAGCGTCGCCAGCCCCATACCCAGCGGCGGGATACAAATACCCACAGCGGCAATGGCCACCACGGTATAAACCCCCTGAGCAACGCAAATCAGCATGAACGCATAGGCCACTTTGTTAACCGGACCGCCCATATCGAACGCCAGCATCAGTCCCATGATCACCGCCAGCATAACAATGCTGCCCTGCTGCATCCCCTGAAGCCACTGGGTCAGACTATTGGTCAATGCACCCACTGGCTCGCCCAGCCCCCACATCATGACGCCAGCGGTAATCAGTGTGCCGACGATCGGGATGATGAAGATTGGCATGACGGAACGCAGAACTTTATGCACCGGAATTTTCTTCAGGTAATGCACCACGATGCCGCCGATAATCCCGGCGATCAGCGCACCAAAGAAGCCCGCGCCAAAACTGTTGCCGACCCAGGCACCGATAGCACACGGAGCCAGCGCAGAGCGTTCAGCAATGGAGTAACCGATGTACGCCGCGAGGAAAGGCACCATCAGCGTCAAACCCGCGACGCCGATATCAAACAGTTTTTTCAGATTCGGATCGGCTACGGCATCCGGCACTGCGCCTTTGCCATACAACATGACGGAAACCGCCAGCAAAATACCGCCCGATACCACGAAGGGAATCATGTGTGAAACGCCCGTCATTAAGTGCTGACGGGTATTTTTCAGGATCTGCACCAACTCATTCATAAGTCGCTCCCGGGCTTAGTAAAGCCCATGTCCATATTTTTGATGGCAGAAACAATAGGCAATCGCAGGCAGGGCAAACAGTGGATAAAAAGGCCATTTACTGGATTTTTGTAATGTCTGTACAAAAATGCGATCCGCCTCATAACTTGCGTTAACTCGGAATCATGCCGGAGTGGCGCGTCTTGTGAGACGCGTCGCAAATTAGCGGTTACATTACATTTGTCCAGCTTTTGGCAGATTTGTCACATGGCAGGCCGTTGCCATGCGCTCTTATCCTGTAAACAGAAAACCGTACCGGGAGAAAGGCAATGGCCCTGATTGTAGAATTTATTTGTGAGCTACCTAACGGCGTACATGCACGTCCGGCAAGCCACGTTGAAACGCTGTGTAATACTTTTTCATCACAAATTGAGTGGCATAACCTGCGCACCGATCGCAAAGGCAACGCCAAAAGCGCCCTGGCGCTAATTGGCACCGATACGCTGGTGGGCGATAACTGCCAGTTACTGATTTCCGGAGCAGACGAACAGGAAGCGCACCAGCGTTTAAGCCAATGGCTGCGCGATGAATTTCCCCACTGTGACGCGCCACTGGCGGAAGTTAAATCTGACGAACTGGAGCCGCTGCCGGTTTCACTGACCAACCTGAATCCGCGAATTATCCGCGCCCGCACCGTATGCAGCGGTAGCGCAGGTGGCATTCTGACGCCGATCTCTTCTTTAGATCTCAACGCGCTGGGTAATCTTCCCGCAGCCAAAGACGTTGACGCCGAGCAATCCGCGCTGGAAAACGGCCTGACGCTGGTGATGAAAAACATTGAGTTTCGTCTGCTTGATAGCGACGGCGCCACCAGCGCGATTCTGGAGGCACACCGCTCACTGGCAGGTGACACTTCGCTGCGTCAACACCTACTGGCGGGCGTCAGCGAGGGATTAAGCTGCGCCGAAGCGATTGTTGCCAGTGCGAATCACTTTTGCGAAGAGTTCGCGCGTTCCAGCAGCAGCTACCTGCAAGAGCGAGCCCTGGATGTGCGCGACGTCTGCTTCCAGTTACTCCAGCAAATTTACGGTGAACAACGCTTCCCGGCACCGGGCAAGCTGACGCAGCCCGCCATTTGTATGGCGGATGAACTGACCCCCAGCCAGTTCCTCGAACTGGATAAAAATCACCTCAAAGGTTTGTTACTCAAAAGCGGCGGCACCACGTCACATACGGTAATTCTTGCCCGTTCGTTCAACATTCCGACGCTGGTTGGCGTGGACATCGACACGCTTACTCCGTGGCAGCATCAAACGATTTATATCGACGGCAACGCCGGGGCGATTGTGGTCGAACCGACAGACGCGGTAGCGCGTTATTATCAACAAGAAGCCCGCGTACAGGACGCCCTGCGTGAGCAGCAACGTGTCTGGCTGACCCAGCAAGCCCGCACCGCTGACGGTATCCGCATTGAAATTGCCGCTAACATCGCCCACTCCGTGGAAGCGCAGGCCGCATTTGGCAATGGCGCGGAAGGTGTTGGCCTGTTCCGCACTGAAATGCTCTATATGGACCGCACCAGCGCACCGGGCGAAAGCGAGCTGTACAACATTTTTTGTCAGGCGCTGGAGTCCGCCAACGGACGCAGCATTATTGTGCGTACCATGGACATTGGCGGCGACAAACCCGTTGATTATCTGAACATTCCCGCAGAAGCTAACCCGTTCCTCGGTTATCGCGCCGTGCGTATTTATGAAGAGTACGCCTCGCTGTTTACCACGCAGCTACGGTCGATCCTGCGCGCCTCTGCTCACGGCAGCCTGAAAATCATGATCCCGATGATCTCCTCAATGGAAGAGATCTTATGGGTGAAAGAAAAACTGGCAGAAGCTAAACAGCAACTGCGTAACGAACACATTCCGTTTGATGAGAAGATCCAGCTCGGCATCATGCTGGAAGTACCGTCGGTGATGTTCATCATCGATCAGTGCTGCGAAGAGATTGATTTCTTTAGTATTGGTAGTAATGACCTGACGCAATATCTGCTGGCAGTCGATCGCGATAACGCCAAAGTCACCCGTCACTACAACAGCCTGAATCCGGCATTCTTGCGGGCGCTCGATTACGCCGTGCAGGCGGTGCATCGCCAGGGCAAATGGATTGGTCTGTGCGGTGAACTGGGGGCGAAAGGTTCCGTGCTGCCGCTGCTGGTCGGTTTAGGGCTGGATGAACTCAGCATGAGCGCGCCGTCAATTCCGGCAGCAAAAGCGCGCATGGCGCAACTTGATAGCCGCGAATGCCGCCAGTTACTCAACCAGGCGATGGCCTGCCGTACTTCGCTGGAAGTGGAACACCTGCTGGCACAATTCCGCATGACACAACAGGACGCACCACTGGTCACCGCTGAGTGCATCACGCTGGAAAGCGACTGGCGCAGCAAAGAAGAAGTGCTGAAAGGCATGACCGATAACCTGCTGCTGGCGGGCCGCTGCCGCTATCCGCGTAAACTGGAAGCCGACTTGTGGGCGCGCGAGGCCGTTTTCTCTACCGGTCTGGGCTTCAGTTTCGCTATTCCGCACAGCAAATCGGAACATATTGAGCAGTCCACCATCAGCGTGGCGCGTCTGGCAGCACCGGTACGCTGGGGCGATGATGAAGCGCAATTCATCATTATGTTAACCCTGAACAAACACGCTGCGGGCGATCAGCACATGCGCATTTTCTCGCGCCTCGCTCGCCGCATCATGCACGAAGAATTCCGTAACGCGCTGGTTAACGCCGCCTCTGCCGACGCTATCGCCAGCCTGCTGCAACATGAACTGGAACTTTAAAAGGAAACATCATGGAACTGTATCTGGACACCGCTAACGTCGCAGAAGTTGAACGTCTGGCACGCATATTCCCGATTGCCGGGGTGACAACTAACCCGAGCATTATCGCTGCCAGCAAGGAGTCCATCTGGGAAGTGCTGCCGCGTCTGCAAAAAGCGATTGGTGATGAGGGCATTCTGTTTGCTCAGACCATGAGCCGTGACGCGCAGGGTATGGTGGAAGAAGCGAAGCGTCTGCGCGACGCCATTCCGGGCATTGTGGTGAAAATCCCGGTGACCGCCGAAGGTCTGGCAGCAATTAAAATACTGAAAAAAGAAGGTATTACTACGCTTGGCACCGCTGTATATAGCGCCGCACAAGGGTTATTAGCCGCGCTGGCAGGCGCCAAATACGTTGCTCCGTATGTTAACCGCGTAGACGCCCAGGGCGGTGACGGTATTCGCACGGTTCAGGAGTTGCAAGCATTGCTGGAAATGCACGCGCCAGAAAGCATGGTGCTGGCTGCCAGCTTTAAAACACCGCGTCAGGCGCTGGATTGTTTGCTGGCAGGATGTGAATCCATCACCCTGCCCTTAGATGTAGCGCAACAAATGCTCAACACGCCTGCGGTAGAGTCAGCTATAGAGAAGTTCGAACACGACTGGAATGCCGCATTTGGCACTACTCATCTCTAAAGGAGCAATTATGGACCGCATTATTCAATCACCGGGTAAATACATCCAGGGCGCAGATGTCATTAATCGTCTGGGCGAATACCTGAAGCCGCTGGCAGAACGCTGGTTAGTGGTGGGTGACAAATTTGTTTTAGGTTTTGCTCAATCCACTGTCGAGAAAAGCTTTAAAGATGCTGGACTGGTAGTAGAAATTGCGCCGTTTGGCGGTGAATGTTCGCAAAATGAGATCGACCGTCTGCGTGGCATCGCGGAGACTGCGCAGTGTGGCGCAATTCTCGGTATCGGTGGCGGAAAAACTCTCGATACCGCCAAAGCACTGGCACATTTCATGGGTGTTCCGGTAGCAATCGCGCCGACCATAGCCTCTACCGACGCACCGTGTAGCGCACTGTCTGTTATCTACACTGATGATGGTGAGTTTGACCGCTATCTGCTGCTGCCGAACAACCCGGAACGCGTCATTGTCGACACCAAAATCGTTGCTGGCGCACCTGCACGCCTGTTAGCGGCGGGTATCGGTGATGCGCTGGCAACCTGGTTTGAAGCACGTGCCTGCTCTCGCAGTGGCGCGACCACCATGGCGGGCGGCAAGTGCACCCAGGCGGCGCTGGCGCTGGCTGAACTGTGCTACAACACCCTGCTGGAAGAAGGCGAAAAAGCGATGCTCGCCGCCGAACAGCATGTGGTAACTCCGGCGCTGGAGCGCGTGATTGAAGCGAACACCTATTTGAGCGGCGTGGGCTTTGAAAGCGGTGGTCTGGCTGCGGCACACGCTGTGCATAACGGCCTGACCGCTATCCCGGACGCGCATCACTATTATCACGGCGAAAAAGTGGCGTTTGGTACGCTGACACAGCTGGTGCTGGAAAACGCGCCGGTTGAGGAAATCGAAACCGTCGCGGCGCTGTGTCATGCCGTTGGTCTGCCAATTACCCTGGCGCAACTGGATATTAAAGAAGATATTCCGGCGAAAATGCGGATTGTCGCAGAAGCATCTTGTGCAGAAGGTGAAACTATTCACAACATGCCAGGCGGCGCAACGCCAGATCAGGTTTACGCCGCACTGCTGGTAGCCGACCAGTACGGTCAGCGTTTCCTGCAAGAGTGGGAATAACCTATGCCAAACTCCCGGCTTGTCCGGGAGTTTGAACGCAAAATTGCCTGATGCGCTACGCTTATCAGGCCTACGCAATCCCTGCAATATATTGAATTTGCGTGCTTTTGTAGGCCGGGTAAGGCGTTCACGCCGCATCCGGCACTCTGTGCCAGTAATCTGAAACTCCCACGTTGTTCGGGAGTTTTTTATCCGCTTCTGGACACTTTCTCCACAGAACAATCGTCAGCCCGGAAGGTCGAATCTGTGACTCTTATTTTCACGGACGAAACAGATGAAAGCTTCACTGGCGCTGGTCAGCCTTCTGACAGCCTTTACCAGCCACTCCTTAAAATCTCCCGCTGTTCCACCAACCGTGGTACAAATTCAGGCCAACACCAACCTTGCCATCGCGGATGGCGCCCGACAGCAAATTGGCAGTACGCTGTTTTACGATCCGGCATATGTGCAGCTTACCTATCCTGGCGGCGATGTCCCGCAGGAGCGCGGCGTATGCTCCGATGTAGTGATCCGCGCCCTGCGCAGCCAGAAGGTCGATTTGCAGAAGCTGGTGCACGAAGATATGGCGAAGAATTTTGCCGATTATCCACAAAAGTGGCAGTTAAAACGCCCTGACAGCAACATCGATCACCGTCGGGTGCCGAACCTGGAAACCTGGTTTACCCGCCATGATAAAACACGCCCCACCAGCAAAAACGCCAGTGACTATCAAGCGGGCGATATTGTCTCCTGGCGATTAGATAACGGGCTGGCACATATCGGTGTGGTTTCAGATGGTTTTGCCCGCGACGGTACGCCGCTGGTGATTCATAACATCGGCGCAGGTGCGCAGGAAGAAGACGTGCTGTTTAGCTGGCGGATGGTGGGGCACTATCGTTATTTTGTTCAATAAGCGATCGCCCCACGTGAAGAAAAAATTCAGACCCTATTTACGCTGACGGCTTCTTTTTTCTTACGGCTCACCAGCGCCAGTGCCAGCACAATCAGCACAATACCGCTACCTTCAACCGCGCCGGGATTCTCACCGAGCAACCACCAGGAAAAGAGTACGCCGCAAACGGGAACCGCCAGTGTGCTTAAGCTGGCGATACTGGCGGGTAAGTTTTTCAGCACGAACAACCATAAGCTCCAGGCCAGCGCCGTCGCCAGAATCGCACTGTATACCAGCGCCCAGAACACGGTGGGTTGCCAGTCAATTTCACGTTGCGGCACCAGTAAAGCGACCACACTCATCACCAGCGCCGCATAAAGCATCTGCCAGGATGTTAATGACAATAAATCCACGCGCGGATGGCGGGCATAAAGGCGTTTAGCAACAATCGCGCTCGCCCCCCAACTGACGCCGGAGAGGATTGCCAGGATGGCGCTTTTCATCGACGAGAAATCGAGTTGCCACGGCTGCAACACCAGCAATAAACCAACAGCAGCAATCAGAATCGCGAAATATTGCCCGCGTCGCAGTCGTTCACCGAGAAACAACGCCGCGAGAATCACCACCCAGAACGGCATGGTATAACTCAGGATAGCCACTTTTCCCGCACCGCCGCTGACCAGTGCCCATTGCGCCAGCCCTACCATCCCGCAGGTTTGTAACAGGGCAATGGCTAAAGTGTATTTAAACGGCGTCGGGCGCATCCCACGACCACGTAATAAAAGGACGATGAACAGAACGAGAGCGCCGAAAATGCAGCGTAAGGCGGTAAAGTCGAAGGCACCGATGTAGCTGGTAACTTGCTTCATGAAAATCCAGCTATAACTCCAGATAAGTGTGAGCACAACCAGGCCACTGATTGCCAGTGGGTTGCTCTTTCCCGTAGTAGGCATGAGAGATCCAGCGTGTAGTAGTTTTGTTAGCGACACTATACGCCGGTAAAGAAACTTCAGCGACTGCCTGAAAGGCAGTCGCTGAAGGAGGTCAGATTACAGCAGGTCGAAACGGTCGAGGTTCATGACTTTCACCCATGCCGCCACGAAGTCTTTAACAAACTTCTCGTGGGCATCGCTGCTGGCGTAAACTTCTGCAACCGCGCGCAGGACAGAGTTAGAACCAAATACCAGATCCGCACGGCTGGCAGTGTATTTCACTTCGCCGGTTTCACGGTCACGGCCTTCGAAAAGTTCTTTCGATTCGTCGGTCGCTTTCCACTCGTAACGCATATCCAGCAAGTTCACAAAGAAGTCATTGCTCAATACGCCCACGCGGTCAGTGAAGACGCCGTTTTTGCTGCCATCGAAGTTGGCACCCAGTACGCGCATTCCGCCCACCAGCGCAGTCATTTCCGGCGCGGTCAGCGTCAGTTGCTGTGCTTTGTCGATCAGCAGTGACTCGGTGGTGGAAACGTCCAGACGAGCGCGATAGTTACGGAAACCGTCAGCAATTGGCTCCAGCAGCTCAAACATCTCAATGTCAGTCTGATCCTGACGCGCATCAACGCGACCCGGCGCAAACGGTACATGAATGCTCAAACCTGCGGCGCTTGCGGCTTTCTCTACGCCAACCACACCAGCCAGCACGATGATATCCGCCAGCGAAGCTTTGCCAGACTCTTTCTGAATTTTCTCCAGAACTGGCAGAGCACGAACGGCTGCTGCGTTCACATCCCAGTCGCGCTGCGGCATTAATGCCAGACGTGCACCATTGGCACCACCACGTTTGTCGCCACCACGGAAGGTAGAAGCAGACGCCCAGGCCACCGATACCAGCTCGCTGACAGACAGACCAGAATCCGCAATCGCGAATTTCAGATCGATAATGTCCTGCTCGGTCGGGTTGTAGATCGGCTGCGGCAGCGGATCTTGCCAGATCAGATCTTCTTTCGGTACTTCCGGTCCGATGTAGCGTGATTTCGGCCCCATATCCCTGTGCGTCAGTTTGAACCAGGCACGGGCAAAGGCTTCGTTGAACGCCTGCGGATCGTTGAGGAAACGACGAGAGATCTTCTCGAACTCAGGATCAAAACGCAGCGTCAGGTCGGTCACCAGCATCGTCGGTTTACGTTTCTTCGACGGATCAAACGGATCCGGGATAATTTCCGGTGCGTCTACAGCTTCGAACTGGATTGCGCCAGCCGGGCTGCGGGTCTGTACCCACTCATACTTGAACAGGTTCTCGAAGAAATAGTTGCTCCACTGGGTCGGCGTCTGGGTCCAGACTACTTCCAGACCAGAGGTAATGGCATCTGCGCCAACGCCGCTGCCGTAAGTGCTCGCCCAACCTAAACCTTGTTCTTCAATCGGTGCAGCTTCTGGATCAGGACCTACATTTGATGTCGGACCAGCACCGTGGGTTTTACCCAGCGTGTGTCCACCCGCGATCAGCGCCACGGTTTCTTCGTCGTTCATCCCCATGTTGCCAAAGGTCGCGCGGATAGCTGCCGCCGCAGAAAGCGGTTCGCCGCTGTGATCCGGGCCTTCCGGGTTAACGTAAATCAGCCCCATCTCGGTTGCGCCCAGCGGTGCTTTCGCCAGTGCTTCCGGATGACGGTGGGTCAGCCAGGCTTTTTCATCACCCCAGTTAACGTCGAGATCCGGTTCCCAGACGTCTTCACGACCGGCACCAAAACCGAAGGTACGGAAGCCGGAATTTTCCAGCGCCACGTTACCCGCGAGGATAAACAGGTCTGCCCAGGAGATTTTCTGACCATATTTCTGTTTGATTGGCCACAACAGGCGACGCGCTTTATCGAGGCTAACGTTATCCGGCCAGGAGTTCAGCGGTGCAAAACGTTGCTGACCACGACCTGCGCCGCCGCGTCCGTCGATGGAACGGTAAGTCCCCGCGCCGTGCCAGGCCATACGAATAAATAAGCCCGCATAGCTGCCCCAGTCGGCAGGCCACCACGGCTGAGATTCTGTCAGCAGGGCTTTCAGATCTTTTTTCAGGCCGTAGTAATCTAATTTGCTGAATTCTTTGCGGTAGTCAAAGTCCTCACCCAGTGGGTTAGAACGATTAGAATGTTGGTTTAACAGGTCAACACGGAGTTGATTTGGCCACCAGTCGCGAGTGGTTGTGCCCCCACCTGCGCTCTGGTCATGACCGCCCTGATGGAACGGGCATTTGCCTGTGGCTGTCGTGTTATGGATATCGTCTGACGTGCTCATCAATGTGCTCCCCTCTACAGTGTTACCGTTACGATACACAGCGTTAGAGAGAAGTTATAATTGAATTAATCCACGGATGCGATAGTTGAGATCTTACATATTGTTGGTTAAAGAGATGTAGATCAAATTGATCGTAATTAAGCCTTTTTGATTATGTCCGATTTAGGACAAATACTTTATAAAAAAGGGTTTTAGCTTCACATCCTTCAAGGAAGGAGGGAGAAAACAAGGCTGACTACCTTATTTTCCCACCCTCATTTAGAGGCAGCATTTTGTGCTCTGTTTAAAATTTGTGATCACTGTGTGATTTTCACAAAAGCCACAGTATTTATAAACCAGGTCGAACACCCAGCGTATGACAAATCGCGTAACTCATTTCAGCGCGGTTAAGCGTATAGAAGTGGAAATCTTTAACCCCTTCCCGGCTTAAAATCTTCACCATGTCCATGGCGATATTCGCACCCACCAGCTTGCGGGTTTCGGCATCGTCATCCAGACCGTCAAACATTTGCGCCATCCACGCCGGAATACGCACGTTAGTCATGTCGGCAAATTTCTTCGCCTGTTTAAAGTTAGAGACCGGCAAAATGCCCGGAATAATTTCCACATCGATACCCGCCGAGACGCAGCGATCGCGAAAACGCAGGTAGCTTTCGACATCGAAGAAGAACTGAGTAATCGCACGGTTGGCACCGGCATCGACTTTACGTCTCAGGTTAAGCAAATCTGCCTGGGCACTTTTCGCTTCCGGGTGAACTTCCGGATACGCCGCCACGGAGATATCGAAATCCGCCACTTCTTTTAACAGCGTTACAAGGTCAGAGGCATACATTTCCGGCTTACCGCTTCCCGGCGGCAGGTCGCCACGCAGCGCCACAATATGGCGAATGCCGTTATTCCAGTAGTCATGAGCGATGGTGCGCAGCTCATCGGGAGTCGCATCAATGCAGGTGAGATGCGGCGCAGCTTCGAGACCGGTGCGATCTTTAATGCCTTTAATAATGCTGTGTGTACGGTCGCGCTCGCCAGAGTTCGCGCCATAGGTCACCGATACAAACTTCGGTTTCAGGCTGCTAAGGCGATCAATGGAGTTCCACAGGGTCTGCTCCATTTCACTGGTACGCGGCGGGAAAAACTCGAACGAAACGTTAATCTGCCCCTGGACTTCTGCCAGGCTCTGATTCAGGGCATCCCGCTGGCTGGCGTGAAAAAAGCTCATACCTTACCTCATCAATCGCTTATCGTTATATGTTGTGTTGTGAACATCTATCCATTTAGACGTCCAGATGTAAAGATGAAGGAAAAGCCGAAAGGCGTCAACCGAAAAATGACCAATGATGGTGAGGAAAAATCAGGGAAGATGAAAAAGATTCAGGATGGGAATTACAAGAAACCTGGCAGACGGATTTATTGTTTCTTGCCGGATGCAGCGTGAACGCCTTATCCAGCTTACAACGCAAGGATAATTAGGTAAATTATGTTAAGCCCAATAAGCATGTGCATTATGCCTTATTGGGCTCCTGAAATTACAACAACTGCGCCAGCCGATTAATATCCGACTGAATCGCCCCAGCGGTGACATCGCGCCCTGCGCCTGGCCCACGGATCACCAGCGGGTTATCGCGATACCAGCGGCTTTCGATGGCAAAGACGTTATCGCACGGTAGCAGTGATGCCAGCGGATGATCTTCACGCACCGCTTCCACGCCCACACGCGCTTTGCCGTTGGCATCGAAACGCGCCACGTAGCGCAGCACCAGCCCCATTTCGCGGGCAGCTTCCAGCCGTTGTACCATCTGCTCGTTCAGCTCATCGCCATTTTCAAAGAAATGGTCGATGCTGCCGCCTTCGCAATGGGCAGGCACCAGCGATTCCACGCGCACTTGATCCGGTTCGATGTTGTAACCCGCTTCACGCGCCAGAATCACCAGTTTGCGCATCACGTCTTTGCCGGAAAGGTCATCACGCGGGTCAGGTTCAGTTAACCCTTGCTGCCACGCCTGATCCACCAGCTCGGTAAACGGCACGCTACCGTCAAATTGCAGGAACAGCCAGGAGAGCGTGCCGGAGAAGATCCCGCTGATCGATAAAATGGTATCGCCGCTGTCGATCAGATCGCGCACGGTATGGTTGATCGGCAAGCCTGCGCCGACGGTGGCGTTATACAGCCAGTGACGCCCGGTTTTTTCGAACGCGTCGTGGATCTGGCGATATTTATTGCTGTCGCTCGCTCCCGCCAGTTTGTTGGCGCTGATAACGTGGAAACCGTGGCTGGCGAAATCGAGATATTGATCGGCAAGCTGCTGGCTGGCGGTAACGTCCAGCACCACTAGATCATCATACGGATGAGCACGCATCCACAGGAACAGCGACTCTTCATCCTGCTCGACCGCTTCATCGTTGAAGAACGCTAACGCGCGGCTGGCGTCCAGCCCGTCATAACTCAACAGGCTGCGGCGGCTGTCCACCACGCCTGCCAACACAAATTCAAATCCGGTACGCGCCGAGAGCGTACTCTGCTCACGAGCGAACAGTTCCAGCCAGCGGGAACCGATATTGCCCTTGCCGAACAGGACCAGGCCAATGCGTTTTTCCGCGCGGAAGACGGACTGATGCAGCCCCTGGATCAGGCTTTCGGTCGGGCCGGTACGCAGTACTGCCACCAGGCTGATACCGTCATCGGACTGCCAGGTAAACTCGACCGGCTGGCCTTTCAGTTGCTGCCAGAAGCGGTGGCAATGCAGCGGGTTACGGGTGACGCCCGCCCCGACCATCGCCACCAGCGCCAGCCCCTGACGCAAGCGCAGCTCGCCAGGTAATCCCGCTTCGTCGAGAATTTTCAGGGCACTGTCCGCCACTTCCGAGGTGTAGCAAAATTGCAGCAACTGGCGATCGTTATGCACGCCAACCGCCAGTGGACGCACCTGCGCGCGTTTCAGGATCTGGTCGATTTCTTTATGCGCCAGTTTGAAGTCCTGGCTGGCTGGCACCTGAAACTCAATCAAACAGACATCATCGTGACTGGTGACAATACGCGCTCCTGTACCGGAAGCCAGCACGCGTTCAATGCGTGTAGAGCCTTGATCCGGCGTGTAGCTACAGCGCAGTTGCAGGTCGATTTCACTACCGGATACAGGCTGTAAAGTACGGGCGTGGAGGACAGGTGCCGCCAGACGCGCCAGTTCGCTGGCTTCATCCAGACGCAGCAATGGCAGCAGGCAGGCATCTTTCACTTTACGCGGGTCGGCGCTATATACCCCGGCGACGTCGCTCCAGATAGTTACGCGGGAAACGCCTGCCAGCGCACCGATTTGGGTGGCGGAATAGTCGGAACCGTTACGCCCCAGCAGCACCGTTTCACCGGCGTTGTTGCGGCTGATAAATCCGGTCACTACCAGACGTTTGCCCGGATGCTGCACCAGCAGTTGTTGCAGCAGCGGGTACGAAAGGCCTTCATCAACCTGCGGTTGCGCAGCGCGTTCAGCACGTAAAAACTCGCGGGCATCAAGCCAGGCCGCAGGCAGTCCTTGTTGGTTAAGCACCGCAGACATCAGGCGCGCCGACCACACTTCGCCGTGGCCCACCACTTCCGCATACACCGCGTCGTTAATACCGCTGTCGAGCAGCGCCGCCAGGCGTTCAAGATCGCTGACAAAGGCGCTAATGAGGCTATCGGCTTCTTCGGCAGGTAACAGGCCGCTAATCAGATCGCATTGATAACGACGTAGCGTTTGTTGAACCTGATGCGCAGAGAGACGATCGGTCTGGCTTAGTTTCAACCAGTTAATCAACTGGTTAGTGGTGCTACCGGCGGCGGAAACCACCATCATATCGTCGGGCTGAGAGTACTCCGCCATAATGCCCGCGACACGCAAATAACACTTCACATCAGCCAGACTACTGCCACCAAATTTATGCAGTTGACGACCTTTCGCCCCTGCCTGCGCAATCACACTCATTTTTACCCCTTGTTTGCAGCCCGGAAGCCATTTTCCAGGTCGGCAATTAAATCTTCGCCATCTTCAATACCGGTGGAGATACGCAACAGCGTCTCGGAGATCCCGGCGGCAGCACGCGCTTCTGGCGCCATGCCTGCATGTGTCATGGTTGCGGCGTGAGAGATTAAACTTTCCACTCCCCCTAACGATTCCGCCAGCGTAAACAACGACAGCCCGCCCAGGAAACGACGCAGCGTCTGCTCATCGCCATCCAGTTCAAAACTCAACATTGCGCCAAAGCCTTTTTGCTGGCGCACGGCAATTTCATGCCCCTGATTTTCCGGCAGCGATGGGTGATAAAGTTTTTTCACCAACGGCTGGGTTTGCAGATATTTCACAATCGCCTGCGCGTTGCGCTGAGCCAGCTCCATACGCGGCACCAGAGTACGCAGACCGCGCAGCAGCAGATAGCTGTCAAACGCGCCGCCCGTTACGCCAATATTGTTTGCCCACCAGGCCAGTTCGGTAACCACGTCTGGATCTTTAGCAATCACCACGCCCGCCACCACGTCAGAGTGACCGTTCAGATATTTCGTACATGAATGCAACACCAGATCGGCACCTAATGCCAGTGGATTTTGTAATGCCGGGCTTAAGAAGGTGTTATCCACCACGCTCACCGCCCCGACTTCCCTTGCCAGATGGCAGATTTTCGCAATATCCACGACGCGTAACAATGGATTACTTGGGCTTTCTACCAGCACCAGTTTAGGTTTTTCTGCCAGTGCCGCCCGTAATGCACGCTCATCGCCCTGATCAACAAACAACACGCGATAGCAACCGCGTTTCGCCAGGCTATCGAACAGGCGATAGCTGCCACCGTAGCAGTCGTGCGGCGCAACCAGCAGATCGCCGGGTTTCAAAAAGACGGTCGTGACCAGGTGAATAGCTGACATGCCGGTATTGGTTAGCACCGCACCTGCACCGCCTTCCAGTTCTGCCAGCGCACGCTGGACCACATCGCGCGTTGGGTTGCCGCGACGCGAGTAATCATGCGCGCGTGGTTCGTTAAATCCGGTAAAGTTATAGGTGCTGGAAAGATGGATAGGCGGGACAACGCAACCATACTGTTCGTCGTCATTTAACCCGCTACGCACTGCGATGGTGGCCTGTTTACGCGTCATGTGATGAAGTTTCCTGGGCTTTGTTGGTGAAATGTCAGGCACCAGAGTAAACATTGTGTTAATGGACGTCAATACATCTGGACATCTAAACTTCTTTGCGTATAGATTGAGCAAATCCGAAATTGCCGTTAAAATTATATGCATTATCACACTGGCAGGCGCATTACACGATGTCACGGTAGCGCCTGTGCGGTAAACTATGCGGGTTTATGACCAGTGCCCTTATAAACTGTGTGGTCTGGTCTCAATTTATTGACGAAGAGGATTAAGTATCTCATGGCTGAATGGAGCGGCGAATATATCAGCCCATACGCTGAGCACGGTAAGAAGAGTGAACAAGTCAAAAAGATTACGGTTTCCATTCCTCTTAAGGTGTTAAAAATCCTCACCGATGAACGCACGCGTCGTCAGGTGAACAACCTGCGTCACGCTACTAACAGCGAGCTGCTGTGCGAAGCGTTTCTGCATGCCTTTACCGGGCAACCTCTGCCGGATGATGCCGATCTGCGTAAAGAGCGCAGCGACGAAATCCCGGAAGCGGCAAAAGAGATCATGCGTGAGATGGGGATTAACCCGGAGACGTGGGAATACTAAAGCGGAAAAGAGCGGCGCGGAGTTAACCAGCCGCTTTTTTCATACATGGACGTTTAACGATGAAAATCAGGCTACTGATCCTCAGCCTGTTGGTTTCTGTGCCTGCATTTGCCTGGCAACCACAAACCGGCGACATCATCTTTCAGATCTCTCGCTCATCGCAAAGTAAAGCGATCCAACTGGCGACCCATTCCGATTACAGCCACACCGGTATGCTGGTTATACGCAATAAAAAACCCTACGTCTTTGAAGCGGTCGGCTCGGTGAAATACACCCCGCTCAAGCAGTGGATCGCCCACGGTGAAGATAGCAAATATATTGTTCGCCGCGTTGAAGGTGGGTTAACAACCGAACAACAGCAAAAACTGGCGCAAACGGCAAAACGTTATCTGGGTAAACCGTATGACTTCAGTTTTTCGTGGAGCGACGATCGCCAGTACTGTTCAGAAGTGGTGTGGAAGGTTTATCAGAACGCGCTGGGAATACGCGTGGGTGAGCAGCAAAAACTAAAAGAGTTCGATCTTAGTAACCCGCTGGTTCAGGCAAAGCTCAAAGAACGCTACGGCAAAAATATCCCGCTTGAAGAAACAGTAGTCTCACCGCAAGCCGTTTTCGATGCGCCGCAACTCACTACCGTTGCTAAAGAATGGTCGCTGTTTTCATGGTAATGGGCCAATCGCATCATAACTGGCCCCCTAAAACCTAACTTTTGTCGGTCTGAAGCTCTTGCGAAAACGCAGCAACGTCATTTTGACGCTGTCGTTCCATGGCGATCGCGCCAAAGTGCGTTAACGTACAGAAAATAATGCAGCAGATAACACCAGCAAGCAGAAGATAAAAACCGCCATCCCAACCAACCTGATCGACCATAACACCAAACAGACTTGTTCCAAGCGTTGCGCCAAGAATATAGCTCATAAAACCACGCAAACCGACTGCAGAACCCACGGCAAAACTGGGGACAATTTCCATTGTCTGAACAGAAGCCAGGAACTGCGGAACATAAATAAGGCAGCCTACGCAGGCAGCAAAAATGGTAATAGAGAGCAGAGAGTCGCTTTTCCAGTAGCCCAGCAGGCAGAAGAAAATCAATACCATACTGATAATAGCGGGTGGCATACGGCGACCATGAAATAATTTATCACTCAACCAGCCAGCAAATAACGTAGTTGGAATCGCCGCCCATTCGAAGATTAAAAATGCCGTGCTCATTTCAGTCTTCGTAAAATGTTTCACACTTAACAGGTAAATAGGCAACCAACTGATAATTCCGAAACGCACCATATAGACAAAAACATCAACGAAAGAGACGAACCATGCATTCTTGTTTTTTAGCACATAGGTACAAAAAATTTGCCAGGCAGTCATATCTTCCGGCGCACGCTCATCTTTTGCTTTAATGCTGACGTCGTCCGGGACGATTTCGCTTAATGGCGGCAAACCTTCACTTACGGGCGAACCTTTACCTGACATCAGTACCACGATAGCAATGACAACAGAGACAATCGCTGGAACAACATATGTTGCTATTTTCCAGTGTTCAGTACCCAGCACAGCAAATGCACCACCAACAATCGGAGCAACAATACCGCCCCCAACATTGTGCGAAATATTCCAGACCGCACCGACGATGCCCCGTTCTTTACGAGGGAACCAGTTGGCTATTGTAATAAACGAAGGACCAACCCCCATCCCTTGAAAGAGACCATTTAAAATAACAAGTCCCGCAAACATCCAGAAAGCAAAACTAAAACCAAGCGCCACGTTAACGAGAGCACAAAGAACCAACCCCACAGCCATATAAACTTTAGGGTTCGCTTTATCTGCCAGACTACTCATTACCCCTTTACTAATACCGTAGGCGATCAGCATACAACTGCTAAGTAGACCTATTTGAGTCGCAGACAGATTAAGATCTTGCTTTAAATAAGGTGTGGAGAGAACAAAGTTATTCCTGACAATATAATACGAAAGATAACCGATAAACACGCTAAATAGCGCCTGCATACGATAACGATTATAGGTATTCTTTATTTCACTTTCAGGAACCTGATGTGTTGCCACTTTAGGTTTCAATAGAGAAAGCATATATCACCTTCCAGTTCATAGAGTTATTTAAAACAGCAATGCCAGTTGCTACTCTCTGATGAGTATTGCAAAAGCCCTTGCTTCATTGGTTTTGAAGATAGTGAAGCAAGTGAGTTTAAGTTACAATACAGGGCATATGAGTCAAAACTGACTCAAAAATACAAATGTCATGTTCCATTTCTTTCCCATTTTTATATCTCAAAATAGAACGAAGCCATTATTTCAGCATTAACGGGTTACAACAGCCCCAATAAAAAAATAATTACTTTTATTAATTTTTTCAGTTTTTGAGGTCAGTCACATATTTTGTATCCATATACGTGATCATTGAAGAGGCTCGATTTTACCCTGTTGGAGGATCATGCTACACAACATGAAAATTTCCATCACCGTTCAACAACAAGCAGGGCTTAAACATTTTCATGTTATCCCTCGTGACAAGTACATTTGCGCTCGAATTAAAGCCATTCTTCCGACTTCTGAAGGCTGGCGCAAAGAAACAATAGAATCCGGTCAGGGCCTGAATCCGATAGCACAAATGTCGAAATTAATTACCGGGAATAGCCGTAACAATCGCTATTTCCGTAAGATACACATGTTCAGAGGTGCAATATTGATCTTTTTTTGATAACCGCTTCCAGATATAGTGACGCTAGTTACATCTGAATTAATGAAATTTCCGATACTGACATCAGCGTCTTACAGTCATTGTGTATATTAGCTAACGGATAATGATATGAATTACAGCGTAAGAGTTTTTCTCTCGTTAATAGGATTTTTGACATGATTCGTATTATACAGCGAGCATTAATCTGTTGGGTTTTATGCGTCAATGTCACCTCAGCGCAAGAGCTGGTGATTGCTACAACGCTTTCTTCGGAAGCGACGGAGCACATTATCAGTCAATGGCAAAAACAACCACTGGCAACCAAAATCCGAACGCTTAACCGAACCAGTGCATCCATTGAGCGCCTGCTAGAAAATCCATTGGGTGAAAATATTGATCTGGTACTGAGTTCATCTCCCATGTTGCTACAGCGGTTGCAAAGTAAAAATCTGCTCCAGCCATTTAATAATCAAATAGAAACAAGCAGAAAGTTAGTACCCGAATCTATTCGTTCAACCACCGTTGCGGTTGCAGTATCGGGCTATGGCATCCTGATTAATGTGGCGCATCTGGAAGATAAAAATGAGCCAGTACCTACTTCATGGAAGGAATTGAGCAGGTCACGTTATCAAGGAACACTATTAATGAGCAGCCCTTCACGTTCAGATACCACACATCTGATGATTGAAGATCTCCTGCAACAACAAGGATGGAGTAATGGTTGGGGTACTCTACTGAAAATAGGCGGTAATCTCGCTACCATTTCATCACGCAGCTTTGGCGTAGCAAATAAGATCAGTACAGGGCTGGGAGACGCTGGTCCAGTCATCGACAATTACGCTAACGTACTGCTTAATAATTCAACTTTACGTTTCAGTTATTTCCCCAACTCTCGCGCAGCACCAATGTTTATTGCCATCGCAAACGGTAGTAAACATCCACAGGAGGCGGGGCGTTTTATTAATTTTTTGTTGAGCCAGGAAGGACAACAGGCATTAAGCGATTCTGATTCAGGAAAGTATCCGGTATATCCGCTACCCTCCGGTACTCCACTCGCGGATCAACAACTGCGATTATTTGCCTCCCCTTCCCTTGATTATCCGTTGATTATGCAGCGCCAAAAGCTTGTGCAATTGTTATTTGATAATGCGATTACTTTTCGCCTTACCGAGCTTCAAAACAGTTGGAAATCATTATATGCCGCAGAACATCGGCTTAAACGTAAATTGCCAGATGTGCGCGCATTATTAACAGCGGTTCCTGTTACCCCGGAGCAGTCCGTTAATTCCATGTACCTGCAGCAATTCGAACTGCAATCAGGCTTTCGTGAAGCTCAGCTCATGGCATGGCAGCAGTTTTTCCTGCATCAGCAGCAATTGGTGAACACACAACTTGAGTCGTTAAAGTGAAACAACTACATACTATAGGGACGAGCTTACGGCTCGCCTTTGTTTTTAGCGCCGTTCTTACGCTATTCGTTAGCGTAGTCAGCCTCTATTCCTGGTATGAACAAAATTCTCAGGTTCGCTACGCGCTTGATGATTATTTCCCGAGGATTCAGGCTTCATTTCTTTTTGAAGAAAACCTCACCGCATTGGTAAACGAATTTAATGAGCTACAACAGACAACCAATACCGCTAGTCGTCTTCAGGTAAGGGAGCAGATTGAACAACGGCTACAAAAAATTAAGGCTATTAACCCTCATCTTGATTCAGTACATCAACGTGCGCTTAACCAACAGGTCGCCAGTAGTGCCAGACTGCTTAACAAGCTCGATAACGCATTGAACAACAACAATCAGGAAAAAGGGAAACTCGACGTTATATCCTCAAGAGTTAACTGGCTGCATGATGACTTTAATAATGAACTCAACTCACTTACTCAGGATTTAAGTTGGCAACAATCGTCGTTGCTAAATCAACTCAGCCAACGAAAAGATCTACCCGAAAAACAGAGTTTGCAAAATGCTCAACAAACCATTCAAAAAGAATTGCAGCTCGTTTTCGAACTTTCACATATAGAAACCCAAATCGTCAGTACGCTAAAGGAGATGCTTAACACGCATAGCGGAGATATAGGCGCGTTAAAACAACATATTCAGTATTTGAATTTTTTGAAACACAGCATTGACGAAAATGTGCGGTCGTTATCTTCTTATTCCAGTACCATTACATTACACCAGACAGTTTATTCCTTGTGGGAGTTGGGTACTCAGCAAAATTATCTACCCGGAACCCTGGCCGCCTGGCAACAAGCTCAACAAACTCTCATGAGTACTATCGGGGATAAAGAGCGTGTATTTACGCAAATACGCGCTCAATTAGAAACGCAATTAGGTAATAGCCATCAACAATTGCAAACATTCAATCTCCGATTGGAAAAAATAATGCAAATCAGCGGGCTATTGATTTTGGCGGCTATGGTTACCGCCTTACTGTTCGTCATTCTGGTAAATTACCTCTACATTCGTCCCAGAATGATCCGCCGATTTCAGTTACTGAATGATGCCGTTGTCAAGTTAAGCAATGGTGAACTCGATGCTGATATCCCGGTCTCCGGCAACGATGAACTTGGGAGAATTGCCAACCTGCTCCGCCAGACTATTGAGAAAATTAATCAACAGCAACGTCAACTGGGACAGGAAATATGCGAGCGTATTGCGACAGAAAAAAACCTTCGTACAACACAAAGTGAATTGATCCAAACTGCAAAACTGGCCGTGGTTGGGCAGACAATGACAACACTGGCACATGAAATTAATCAACCACTTAATGCATTATCTATGTATCTTTTCAGCGCCAACCGCGCGCTGGAACAACAAGATGTTGGTTTGGTGAAAAATTATATTGTCACAATGCGATCGTTGGTCGAGCGCATGGATAACATCGTAAAAAGATTGCGCAACTTTGCCCGCCGTCGAGATAGTGAACTGGCTGGCGGTGCAATCAATTTACAGCAGGTAATTTATTCATCTTGGGAACTTCTGGCGTTGAAACATCGACCACTGAAGGCCTCTCTTCACTACCCTGATAATTTCCCTGCCGTTTATGGCGATGATGTTTTGATTCAACAAGTTTTAGTTAATTTGTTTACGAATGCCCTGGAAGCCACTCTGGAGCAATCACCCACAATAACCATCAGCTTTGAAGAAGAAGCCTCCACTGTAACGCTATATATTGCTGATAATGGAAAAGGCTGGCCAGTGCATCTGGCTGATCGACTATTAACGCCTTTTACCACGGACAAAGCTGTAGGTTTGGGTATTGGCCTTTCGATTAGTCATTCTATTATGCGCCAGTGCCAGAGAGAGTTATATATCGCGTCAACTCTCGACCGCCATGCGCTGGTTATTCTACGTTTCAGGAAACTTTAAGCATGACAGACACCACCCCAACAATTCTGTTAATTGATGACGACAATGATGTTCTGCAAGCCTACAGCACTCTCTTACAACAAGAGGGTTATGTCGTATGTACCTGTAGCAACCCTTCTGAGGCTCTACAATTACTGCAAAACACGTGGGAAGGCATCGTGGTGTGCGACGTTTGTATGCCGGATATTTCAGGCATTACGCTACTGGAAAAAATAATGCTGATTGACCCTAATCTTCCCATTCTGATGATCACCGGGCATGGCGATGTCCCCATGGCAGTTGAAGCAGTAAAAAAGGGAGCGTGGGATTTCCTGCAAAAGCCGATCAATCCGGAACAATTTCTCTCACTTATCGAAAAAGCACTGGCTGAACGTGAGGCTTATCTGGAACAAAAAAAATGGCGACACGCTCAGTTTAATCGGCACTTAATCGGTAACAGTGGTTGGATTCGCCAGACACGTCAACAGCTTGAAACGCTGGCAGAAACCGATCTTCCCGTCTGCTTTTACGGCGAACCTGGCACAGGAAGAACATTAGCCGCCCACTATCTTCATCAATTTAGTTCTCGCAAGGAAAGACCTTTAATTGAACGCACACTCAGCGCCAATAGCCCGCAGCCCCTGGAAGAATGGGTGAAAGAAGCAGAAGGTGGCACGCTGTTATTAAAAGAACTTGAGCATTTAACGCCAGAAAATCAGCGCGCCTTGATCCAGTACCAGGAAAGACCCCAGGATCGGTCATTTCGTCTGATTGTTGTTAATCAAAGCCCTCTGGCTGAACTGGCTGCCGCACAAAAAATTATTCCTGCATTGTATTTTCTTTTTTCACTCACCCACATTGAATGCCCACCACTCAGCCAGCGACCGGGGGATATTGAACCTATTTTTCACCATTATCTGACCCTCACCTGTAAACGATTAAATCGCCAGCAGCCGCTGTTGGGAAAAGCTTTTTATAAGCGACTGATGGCGCGTACCTGGCCTGGTAATATTATTGAATTGGTGAATGCGGCAGAACTGGTGGCAGTCGGCGTTTTAATGCTGGACGATTCGGTCAGTTTGCAGATGATGGAGACGGATCCAGCACCGCTGGATGAACTCGTAGAATCTTATGAAAGACAAATAATTATTGATGCACTCAACTTCCATCAGGGGCGTATCAACGACGTTGCCGATTACTTTCAGATACCCAGAAAAAAGCTGTATTTGCGCATGAAAAAATACGGTATTGATAAAATGGATTTTCGCTATGAGAAGAAAGATAAAAAGACACAAACTCAATGAGTTATATTGCTAATGTAGGTTTTCAGGCACAAAAAAAGCGCCGTGCGGCGCTTTTTTCGGAAATCCGGTCTTATTTGCTGCCCGGGATGCTGAAACGCTTGTTGAAGCGGTCAACACGGCCACCGGTAGCAACATCACGCTGTTTGCCAGTGAAGAACGGGTGGCACTTGCTGCACACGTCGAGGTTCAGGTCATGACCAACGGTGGAGCGGATTTTCATTACGTTACCGCAAGAGCAGCTAGCAGTAATTTCTTCGTATTTCGGGTGAATATCTTTTTTCATGGGAAAACCTCGGTTTAAGGCCGCGTCGCTCTTCCAGCCCTAACGCCAGACACCACGCGATGTTTAAAGTATAGTTTCAATACGATCATTTCGCATCAAAGGCGCCGAATCATACAGAAATTAACCAGCGTATGCAAACTGATCCGCACTCCTCTACGGCAATGTGTATACTGTTCCACCGAATTTCAAGTCAGGATGATGCTATGCCCGTTGCTCACGTTGCCTTGCCCGTTCCGATTCCCCGAACCTTTGACTATCTGCTGCCTGAAGGCATGACGGTTAAAGCCGGGTGTCGCGTGCGCGTGCCGTTTGGTAAACAGCAAGAACGCATCGGGGTTGTGGTGTCAGTTAGCGATGTCAGTGAGCTGCCGCTTAACGAGCTGAAAGCGGTAGTTGAAGTGCTGGACGTTGAGCCGGTATTTACTCACTCCGTCTGGCGATTACTGCTCTGGGCGGCAGATTACTATCATCATCCGATTGGCGATGTGCTGTTTCATGCCTTGCCGATTTTACTGCGCCAGGGACGACCTGCGGCGAACGCGCCCATGTGGTACTGGTTTGCCACCGAGCAAGGTCAGGCGGTAGATATTAACAGCCTGAAACGTTCGCCAAAGCAACAACAGGCACTGGCGGCATTGCGGCAAGGGAAAATCTGGCGCGACCAGGTTGCCACTCTCGAATTTAATGATGCCGCGTTGCAGGCGCTGCGTAAAAAAGGTTTGTGCGAACTGGCAAGCGAAACACCGGAATTTATTGACTGGCGAACGAACTATGCCGTTTCTGGCGAGCGGTTGCGACTAAATACTGAACAAGCCACCGCCGTTGGTGCCATCCATAGCGCGGCAGATACATTTTCCGCCTGGCTGCTGGCGGGCGTCACCGGCTCCGGTAAAACGGAAGTTTATCTCAGCGTGCTGGAAAACGTGCTCGCTCAGGGCAAACAGGCGCTGGTAATGGTGCCGGAAATCGGCCTGACACCACAAACTATCGCCCGTTTTCGTGAACGCTTTAATGCGCCCGTAGAAGTTCTGCATTCTGGCCTGAACGATAGCGAACGTCTTTCTGCGTGGCTGAAAGCAAAAAATGGCGAGGCGGCGATTGTCATCGGCACCCGCTCCGCGCTGTTTACGCCGTTTAAAAATCTCGGCGTGATTGTCATTGACGAAGAGCACGACAGTTCCTACAAGCAGCAGGAAGGCTGGCGCTATCATGCCCGCGACCTGGCGGTGTATCGTGCGCACAGCGAGCAAATCCCGATTATTCTTGGCTCCGCAACGCCCGCGCTGGAAACGTTATGCAACGTGCAGCAGAAAAAATATCGTCTGCTGCGCCTGACGCGTCGGGCGGGTAATGCGCGTCCGGCAATTCAACACGTGCTGGATTTAAAAGGTCAGAAGGTGCAGGCGGGGCTGGCTCCGGCGTTGATCAGCCGTATGCGCCAGCATTTACAAGCCGACAACCAGGTTATCCTCTTTCTTAACCGCCGGGGTTTTGCGCCTGCGCTGCTGTGCCACGACTGTGGCTGGATCGCCGAATGCCCGCGCTGCGATCACTACTACACATTGCATCAGGCGCAGCAGCATCTGCGCTGTCATCACTGCGACAGCCAGCGCCCAGTGCCGCGCCAGTGCCCTTCCTGCGGCTCCACGCATCTTGTGCCCGTTGGCCTGGGCACCGAGCAGCTTGAGCAGACGCTTGCCCCGATGTTCCCTGGTGTACCCATTTCACGTATTGATCGTGACACTACCAGTCGCAAAGGCGCGCTGGAGCAGCAACTGGCGGAAGTGCATCGCGGCGGCGCGCGGATTTTGATTGGCACGCAAATGCTGGCGAAAGGCCACCACTTTCCGGATGTCACACTTGTGGCGTTACTGGACGTGGACGGCGCGCTGTTTTCTGCCGATTTTCGTTCCGCAGAACGTTTCGCCCAGCTTTACACCCAGGTCGCCGGTCGTGCGGGGCGCGCGGGTAAACAGGGCGAAGTGGTGCTGCAAACACATCATCCGGAACATCCTCTCTTGCAAACGTTGCTCTATAAAGGCTACGACGCCTTTGCGGAACAGGCGCTGGCCGAACGACGAATGATGCAACTACCACCGTGGACCAGCCACGTGATTGTGCGCGCGGAGGATCATAACAATCAGCACGCGCCGCTGTTCCTGCAACAGTTGCGAAATCTCATCCTCTCCAGTCCGCTGGCGGATGACAAACTGTGGGTTCTCGGCCCGGTTCCGGCACTGGCACCTAAACGCGGCGGTCGCTGGCGCTGGCAAATCCTGCTGCAGCACCCTTCCCGCGTGCGCTTACAGCACATCATTAACGGTACGCTGGCGCTTATTAATACAATACCGGATTCACGGAAAGTGAAATGGGTGCTGGATGTCGATCCTATTGAGGGTTAAACCGCTAACGATGCGAGGCGGATCGAAAAATTAAATATTCATCACACTTTTCATGAAAATTCTGTAACCGTTTTCACGCGCTATCTGCTAAAAATGTTGCCGATGTGAAGTAAACACGGATGTAGTACGCCTGACGTGCCAGGCGAGGAGTGAGTGTGAAAGCGAAGAAGCAGGAAACTGCCGCAACCATGAAAGACGTCGCCCTGAAAGCAAAAGTCTCTACGGCGACCGTCTCCCGAGCGTTAATGAATCCAGATAAGGTCTCCCTGGCGACTCGTAACCGGGTTGAAAAAGCCGCCCGGGAAGTGGGTTATTTACCGCAGCCGATGGGGCGTAACGTCAAGCGTAATGAGTCCCGCACCATTCTGGTGATTGTCCCGGATATCTGCGATCCCTTCTTTAGCGAAATTATTCGCGGTATCGAAATTACGGCAGCAAGTCATGGATATCTGGTACTGATTGGCGACTGTGCACATCAAAACCAGCAGGAAAAAACCTTTATCGATTTGATAATCACTAAGCAAATTGATGGCATGTTGCTGCTTGGTTCAAGGCTGCCGTTTGATGCCAGCATTGAGGAACAGCGTAATCTGCCGCCGATGGTGATGGCGAACGAATTTGCACCGGAGCTGGAACTGCCTACAGTTCATATCGACAACCTGACTGCTGCATTTGATGCGGTAAATTACCTGTATGAACAGGGGCATAAATTGATCGGCTGTATTGCTGGTCCGGAAGAAATGCCGCTGTGTCACTATCGCCTGCAAGGTTACGTTCAGGCTCTGCGTCGCTGCGGAATTATGGTTGATCCACAATATATCGCCCGTGGCGACTTCACCTTCGACGCCGGAAGTAAAGCCATGCAGCAGTTGCTTGACCTTCCGCAACCGCCAACTGCTGTTTTCTGTCATAGCGATGTGATGGCACTTGGCGCGCTTTCGCAGGCGAAACGTCAGGGGCTGAAAGTTCCTGATGACCTTTCCATAATCGGTTTTGATAACATCGACCTGACGCAATTTTGTGATCCGCCACTGACAACCATCGCACAGCCGCGCTATGAAATTGGTCGGGAGGCAATGTTGTTATTGCTTGACCAAATGCAGGGGCAAACGGTCGGCAGCGGCTCACGTTTAATGGACTGCGAGCTTATTATCCGGGGATCGACACGCACATTGACTTAAAGTAAACCTTTAAGGCTTCCGTGACTGGTCAAAGGCCCGCCGCTTAAGTAACATGGCGGGCTGACGAACGAATAAATACAGCGAAACGATAGTGGCACAACGAGATTATGTACGCCGCAGCCAACCGGCACCTTCGCGGCGAAAAAAGAGCACCTCACGGAAAAAGCAACGAAATCTGCCTGCGGTTTCTCCCGCTATGGTCGCTATTGCTGCCGCCGTTCTTGTGACCTTTATCGGTGGTCTGTACTTCATTACGCATCACAAGAAAGAAGAGTCCGAGACGCTGCAAAGCCAGAAAGTGACCGGAAACGGACTACCACCAAAACCAGAAGAACGCTGGCGCTACATTAAAGAGCTGGAAAGTCGCCAGCCGGGTGTGCGTGCGCCAACAGAACCTTCTGCCGGTGGTGAAGTAAAAACGCCGGAGCAACTGACACCAGAACAGCGCCAGCTTCTTGAACAAATGCAGGCCGATATGCGCCAGCAGCCAACGCAGTTAGTTGAAGTTCCGTGGAATGAGCAAACGCCAGAACAGCGCCAGCAAACGCTACAACGCCAGCGTCAGGCGCAGCAGTTAGCGGAACAGCAACGCCTGGCTCAGCAGTCGCGTACGACCGAACAAAGCTGGCAACAACAGACGCGTACGTCGCAAGCCGCGCCGGTTCAGTCGCAGCCGCGCCAGTCAAAACCGGCTTCTACTCAGCAGCCGTACCAGGATCTGCTGCAAACCCCTGCGCACACTACCGCGCAGTCGAAGCCGCAGCAAGCAGCGCCAGTTGCTCGTGCAGCTGACGCGCCAAAACCGACAGCAGAGAAAAAAGATGAACGCCGCTGGATGGTACAGTGCGGTTCGTTCAGAGGCGCAGAACAGGCAGAGACGGTACGTGCTCAGCTGGCGTTCGAAGGTTTTGACTCGAAAATTACCACCAACAATGGCTGGAATCGTGTGGTCATTGGCCCGGTGAAAGGCAAAGAGAACGCAGACAGCACCCTCAATCGCCTGAAGATGGCGGGTCATACAAACTGCATTCGGCTCGCCGCCGGGGGTTGAAACCCTCAAAATCCCCCCCATCTATAATTGCATTATGCCCCGTACTTTTGTACGGGGTTTGTACTCTGTATTCGTAACCAAGGGGTCAGCTCGTGACAACTATAGTAAGCTTACGCCGTAACGGCCATGTGGTCATCGCTGGTGATGGTCAGGCCACGTTGGGCAATACCGTAATGAAAGGCAACGTGAAAAAGGTCCGCCGTCTGTACAACGACAAAGTCATCGCGGGCTTTGCGGGCGGTACTGCGGATGCTTTTACGCTGTTCGAACTGTTTGAACGTAAACTGGAAATGCATCAGGGCCATCTGGTTAAAGCCGCCGTTGAACTGGCAAAAGACTGGCGTACCGATCGCATGTTGCGCAAACTTGAAGCACTGCTGGCAGTCGCAGATGAAACCGCTTCGCTGATCATCACCGGTAATGGTGACGTAGTGCAGCCAGAAAACGATCTTATTGCTATCGGCTCCGGCGGCCCTTACGCCCAGGCTGCGGCGCGCGCGCTGTTAGAAAACACTGAACTTAGCGCCCGTGAAATTGCTGAAAAGGCGTTGGATATTGCAGGCGACATTTGCATCTATACCAACCATTTCCACACCATCGAAGAATTAAGCTACAAAGCGTAAGGATCTCCCATGTCTGAAATGACCCCACGCGAAATCGTCAGCGAACTTGATAAGCACATCATTGGCCAGGATAACGCCAAGCGTTCCGTGGCGATTGCACTGCGTAACCGCTGGCGTCGTATGCAGCTCAACGAAGAGCTGCGCCATGAAGTGACCCCGAAAAATATCCTGATGATCGGCCCGACTGGCGTCGGTAAAACTGAAATCGCCCGTCGCCTGGCAAAACTGGCAAACGCGCCGTTCATCAAAGTTGAAGCGACCAAATTCACCGAAGTCGGTTATGTGGGTAAAGAAGTCGATTCTATCATCCGCGATCTGACCGATGCCGCCGTGAAAATGGTGCGTGTACAAGCTATCGAGAAAAACCGCTATCGCGCTGAAGAACTGGCAGAAGAGCGCATTCTCGACGTGCTGATCCCACCAGCTAAAAACAACTGGGGACAGACCGAACAGCAGCAGGAACCGTCCGCTGCCCGTCAGGCATTCCGCAAAAAACTGCGTGAAGGCCAGCTCGATGACAAAGAAATCGAGATCGATCTTGCCGCAGCACCGATGGGCGTTGAAATTATGGCGCCTCCGGGAATGGAAGAGATGACCAGCCAGTTGCAGTCCATGTTCCAGAACCTGGGCGGTCAGAAGCAAAAAGCACGTAAGCTGAAAATCAAAGACGCCATGAAGCTGCTGATTGAAGAAGAAGCGGCGAAACTGGTTAACCCGGAAGAACTGAAGCAAGACGCTATCGACGCCGTTGAACAGCACGGGATCGTGTTTATCGACGAAATCGACAAAATCTGTAAGCGCGGCGAGTCTTCTGGTCCGGATGTTTCTCGTGAAGGCGTTCAGCGTGACCTGCTGCCGCTGGTAGAAGGTTGCACCGTTTCTACCAAACACGGGATGGTCAAAACTGACCACATTCTGTTTATCGCTTCTGGTGCATTCCAGGTAGCGAAACCGTCTGACCTGATCCCGGAACTGCAAGGTCGTCTGCCGATCCGCGTCGAACTCCAGGCGCTGACCACCAGCGACTTCGAGCGCATTCTGACCGAGCCGAATGCCTCTATCACCGTGCAATACAAAGCACTGATGGCGACTGAAGGCGTGAATATCGAATTTACGGATTCCGGTATTAAGCGTATCGCGGAAGCGGCATGGCAGGTGAACGAATCTACCGAAAACATCGGTGCACGTCGTTTACATACCGTTCTGGAGCGTTTGATGGAAGAGATTTCCTACGACGCCAGCGATTTAAGCGGTCAAACTATCACCATTGACGCAGATTATGTGAGCAAACATCTGGATGCGTTGGTGGCAGATGAAGATCTGAGCCGTTTTATCCTATAATCGCGTTCAATCATTTTCATCATTGTTTGATGGGGCTGAAAGGCCCCATTTTTATTGGCGCGTATTATGACTGAACAACAAATTAGCCGAACTCAGGCGTGGCTGGAAAGTTTACGACCTAAAACCCTCCCCCTCGCCTTTGCTGCAATTATCGTCGGGACAGCACTGGCATGGTGGCAAGGTCACTTCGATCCACTGGTCGCCCTGCTGGCACTGATTACCGCCGGACTGCTTCAAATTCTCTCTAACCTCGCCAATGATTACGGCGATGCCGTCAAAGGCAGCGACAAACCTGACCGTATCGGGCCGCTACGTGGTATGCAAAAAGGGGTTATTACCCAGCAAGAGATGAAACGGGCGCTCATCATTACCGTCGTGCTCATCTGTCTCTCCGGACTGGCGCTGGTCGCAGTGGCGTGCCATACGCTGACCGATTTTGTCGGCTTCCTGATTCTGGGCGGTTTGTCGATCATCGCCGCTATCACCTACACCGTGGGCAATCGCCCTTATGGTTATATCGGTCTGGGTGATATTTCCGTACTGGTTTTCTTTGGCTGGTTGAGCGTCATGGGGAGCTGGTATTTGCAGGCGCATACGTTGATTCCGGCGCTGATCCTTCCGGCGACCGCCTGTGGCCTGCTGGCAACAGCGGTTCTAAACATTAACAACCTGCGTGATATCAATAGTGACCGCGAGAATGGCAAAAACACGCTGGTGGTGCGCTTAGGTGCAGTAAACGCACGTCGTTACCATGCCTGCCTGCTGATGGGCTCACTGGTGTGCCTGGCGCTGTTTAATCTCTTTTCGCTGCACAGCCTGTGGGGCTGGTTGTTCCTGCTGGCAACGCCATTATTGGTGAAACAGGCTCGTTATGTGATGCGTGAAATGGATCCGGTAGCGATGCGACCAATGCTGGAACGCACTGTCAAGGGCGCATTACTGACTAACTTGCTGTTTGTTTTAGGGATATTCCTAAGCCAGTGGGCAGCATAACTGACAAATATCAATTAACAATTGATGATTTTGCCAACAACCCACATAGCGCGATATACTGAAAATTCTCGCAGCAACTGAATGTTAAGCCTATGAAATACGATACTTCCGAGCTTTGTGACATCTATCAAGAAGATGTCAACGTCGTGGAACCGCTGTTCTCCAACTTTGGTGGACGGGCGTCGTTTGGCGGACAAATCATCACGGTAAAATGTTTCGAGGACAACGGGTTGCTGTATGATCTGCTCGAACAGAATGGTCGTGGTCGTGTTCTTGTCGTCGATGGCGGTGGTTCTGTTCGTCGCGCACTGGTCGATGCCGAACTGGCGCGTCTGGCAGTACAAAATGAATGGGAAGGGCTGGTCATTTACGGCGCAGTGCGTCAGGTAGATGATCTGGAAGAGTTAGATATCGGCATCCAGGCGATGGCGGCAATTCCGGTCGGTGCTGCTGGCGAAGGCATTGGCGAAAGCGATGTCCGCGTCAACTTTGGCGGCGTCACCTTCTTCTCCGGCGACCATCTCTACGCCGACAATACCGGGATTATTCTTTCTGAAGATCCGCTGGATATTGAATAAGTATCTGCCATGCGTTAAAAGGGGAATTAAATTCCCCTTTTTTATACATGGACGTATTCATGCAGAATATTATTCTTTTATTTATATATTTATTACTTATAGTCGTTAACCATTTCCGCTACAAATTCCTTTTATCTGGCAACACGGGTGAAATGATTTTATATTTTGCTAACGTATTTTTTAACCCACTTGCCTTATCATTTATTATCGCCACAATCATCTGTATAACGATAAAAAAAAGAAGCAGCCGCAGCTTTATTCGCGGCACTTGTTGGTTAATGGGGTTATTTCTTATCTATAGCAGCTATACGGTGTGGGAACGACATAGCACATGGGAATATACTTTCCCGGGGCCAGGTATCACCGTCATGGTTCCGAGCAAACAGTGGGTTGCCAATATAGTAAAACAAGGACCAACCCTGGTGACTCGGGATGCCCATGCTATTTTAGCTATTGTTGCCTTCTCACAAAATGAACTCGGTGTACATTCAATCGAGGAACTTACCGCGACTCAAAACGGAACTGCAGAAAAGCATGTTTGTGATGTTCAGGGATTTACCTGCGCTTATCAGGAAGGAGTGCAAACAATGAGTGATGGCAAAGTAAGACATGCTATTTTCATGACTCTACTGGATAACACTAATTTGATACAACTGGTCGCAGCCATCGACCCAGATTATTTGGACGAATATCAAGAAGAAGTAATGAAAATGATGCTTTCTGCCCGTCAATGATCTGATGTGCATGTTAATAATAAGGGATTGATATGAGATACGTTATCTTATTAATACTATGGATAATAACTGCTTTTCTTAGTCACCTTCAGCACAGCAACCTACTGTCTGGAGATCCTGGCATGGTTGGCGAGTATATCGGTTCAGTACTTCTGGGGCCGCTGTTACTTCCCGTGCTTGTGTCAGGTATTCTGTGCGCATTCGCTAAAAAAACGCGTAACTTCGCCAGTTTTACTCGCGGGTGCTGTTGGGTATTGGGGGTACTACTTTTATCCAATATCAGCAATACGTTTCGCATAATCACCCCATGGCAATATACGTTTGAGAATGCCGCTATTTCCGTGACTGTCCCTAACAGACACTGGAAAACGATTTCCATTCGTACAGATAAAACCATTGATATAAGAAGTGAAGATAATAGCGTCTTTATTTCTGCTTTCCGCCTACCCGCAGGACGTAGCGCCGATTAGACTGGCCCCCTGAATCTCCAGACAACCAATATCACTTAAATAAGTGATAGTC
>NZ_PTRI01000024.1:0-71303 GCF_002965965.1 Escherichia sp. MOD1-EC5495 | reverse complement strand
GACTATCACTTATTTAAGTGATATTGGTTGTCTGGAGATTCAGGGGGCCAGTCTAATAGCCCCAGCGATCGACCGTACTATTACCGTAATTTATGCGAGCGCCTTTTGCTCCAGGGGCCTGAACAACTGCCAGTGTGTCTGAGTCGCTGAAACTGTCATTACTGAATGTCAGACCACCGCGATGTAGTACAAAACCACCGTCAGTATTGAGAGAAAATTGACGGCTGTTATCGCTACTTGCGGAAACTGAACCAGCCAACGTACCCCAGGGGGATTCATAACTGGCATAGCCTCCGATATAGCTCAAATTGTTACTGGATTTATTCATCGTATAGCCAGTATTCACGCTGTAACTGACACGATTGTTTTCACTAAAACCACTGCTGCTGACATTGAGTTGGTTGTTGCCTTTAAAGTCACTATTTAACTGAGTATCAATAGTCTGAAAGCCAGAATCGCGGTGTTCTGTACCCAGAAGCTTTTCAATAGGAATGGTGAAACTGAGATAAACACTGTCTTCGTCTTCACCTTGTTGAGACCATGAACGCTGTGCACTGATGCTATAACTGCCCCAGGATGCACTATTACTGTAACCTATTGAGTAATTGCTCCGACTTTGCCCGGAAACCCAGTAGTCAGACCAACTTCCGGAAAGATAAAACGAACCGTAATCTTCTTTTTCATATTTCAGAGGCTGGTTAATACTTACCGTAACCTGATTTTTCATGCGTGAGTAATTGCGCATGGATTGCGGTTCAAGATCTTGTTCTGGATGCTTTACCTCATCAATCAGAGTCAGAGCATCATTGAGGCCAAGGTAGTTTTGTGTTGAGTAACGATAAGCTGCGATATTGAATGAAGTGCGTGTATCTTCGAACAATTTATTCCATGAAAGACGATAACTTTGCCCCTGATATGTTTTATCGTCCGGGATGCGGACATTGGAGTGAGTCACATCGACAGAAAATGCGCCAAGGCTGGTATTAAGGCCAAGCCCCAGTAATCCTGCGGTGTAGTTATTATCGGTAAGTTGAATACCTGTATAACCCGTCAGGTAGTTGTTTAAACCATAGTAATAGCTGGCCTGGAATAAGTTAGGCTCATCTTGAATATCATCTTTTAATACCTGACCACCGCTGATATCCCACCGACCAACGCCTGGACGTAACATTTGTACTACCGATGAAAATGGCTGTGAAAAAGTGCGTTTGCTTCCATCGGATTCTTCAATTGTGATGATCAGATCGCTGCCATAGCCTGATGGGCTGAGATCATCAATGGTAAATGCGCCAGGCGGTACAGTCGTTTCATAGATCTTATAACCACCCTGAGTAACGGTAACTTTTGCGTTAGTGTTGGCGACGCCATGAATAATCGGGGCAAAGCTGGCCAACGCCGGAGGTAACATTCTACTGTCGCTATAAAAGCGAATACCGCGAATACTGACCGAATCAAATGTTTCACCAGTGGTATATGATTCGCCAATAATTAGTTGTGAGCGTAATGAAGCGAGATCGCGTTGTAGATACCGATTCTGAAAATCATAATCGCCATTAGAATTGGTCATCCAGCTGTAGTTACCTGAGGCGCGCAAGCGCCATGCTCCTAAATTTACGCCACCGTTAAATGCGGTATAAATGCTGTCATTTTTCCTGTCAGGACTTTCACTGTGATAACCGTTGATGTTGTAAGACAGCATGGCGGCGTTAATACCGTCTTCCCACAATGAAGGATCAACATAGTTTTGATAATTCTTCATTACCCATGCCTGGGGAACATCAATATCCAGACGTTGATCGTTCACATCATAACGGACAGATGCCTGTGGAATCATTGCTGCAATGTTGAGGCAATCGCCCAGTTCTTCATCACGCTCAAGCAAGACGATTGTTTCGCTTATCGCCTCTGGTGGCGTAATGTGAAACTGATACAAATTCTTCAGCGTGATACAGGCCAGTGCGTTTTTTTTCCCTTCAACAACAATAAAAGGGATGCTCTGATTGGTAACCGGTTGATTATTAACATAAATACTTACGTCATAAATACCCGGTAGCGTGGGGTTGCCCTCACTGTATCGACTAAGGTCAATATTGGAAGTATTCTGTCCCATCAGGAAGGTTGGGTCGTATTCAACTTGTTCTGCGCTTAGGCAACTGGAGCTATAAAGCAGCGCGCAAAACGTAGCGATCTGCGTGAGGTTGTGATGAATTATCGTTGTTTTATAGGGCACGTTCTGCTTCCTGCTACGTTATATCTTTGCCAAATTACAGCCTGGCTTCGCCTTCAATTGCGCCACCAAAATCGTTAATGGCGTAGAAATGCACTTTTGCTGAGGCAGTTTTGCCGCTGATACCATTTACCTTGATGACATCGTCACTGAATGGCGCAACCATCTTCATATCAAGCGGATAGCGTTTGCCATTGGCTTCTAAATCGCCACTACTAAAAGAGACGTGATAAGGCGTTGGATTAGAAACGCGTAATGCCGTTTGGCCTCCAGCAGCAGCCCAGGACCATTTCAGGGCTAGCGGGGCTTCAGAAGGATTCCCACTTAAACCTTCCGGGCGATAAAAAAGTTTGATTCGGGTGCGAAATGCCAACTGGAGCAGGCTTTGATCAGCCACTTTTTCGGCGTCAGGTTTTGGCGGAACTTCCAGCACGTTAAACCAGAACACACTTTCTTTGTCTTTTGGCAGAGGAGTGCTGGCGGTATACATCAGTTTGATTGTTTGACCCCGTTTTGCATCAATACGGGATACGGGGGGAGTTGCAGTAAATGGCACGGAAATAGAACCTGGCTCGGCATTATCATCACCCGTGTCTAACCAACTCTGAACAAGTAAAGGATTATTGCCTTTATTTTCCAGACGAACATTTACGCTTTTTTGATCACTTTTATAAATGACACGCGTACCAGAAATTACAATATCCGCTAACGCTGGTGCGCTAAAAGCCATACAAGCCGCGATACAAAATGCTGCTGTATGTTTGGTATTTAAAAACATAAACCATCCCTGACAGAGTTAATAGGAACAAGGGAATAAACATCAGGAGTCTTTCTCACGGATGTTATTCCCTATATAAATTCAATCAATTCATTTGATTGATGAATAATTACCGGTAAGTTACGGTATATGCTGTATTGGTTCTTACAAAACCAGCGGTCGCAGCCGTGCTTGCATCTTCACGAACGTAAGAGGCTTTGAAATCAAACGTTGCAGATTTTGATGTGGCATCCAGCGGTTTTGAATAGATATCGCCTGTGTTATTGATTTTAACTTGTTTAATAGTAGAACCATCAATGTTGTGCAGAGCGATATTCACACCAACAGACGGGGTGTTGATGGACATATCGTTATTCAGCGTACCTTTGCTGTTACCAAAGAAAACGGTGCCAAACGTCATATCAGCGGTAGTGCCAGGTGCTGGGTTAGCTTTGCTGCAGTCAACAGTGATGCTAAAAGGTTTAGCTTTGGCACCAACGGTTGTTTCCAGTACGCCGTCAGAGATATCAGCAACGGTAGCGGTTTGCAGCAGGATCAGACCATCATTATTGCCGCCATCAACACGCGTTTCACAGGTATTATCTACTACCAGACCGCTGATGTTTAACTGACCACCATCTAAAGCTGCTGAAGCAGAACCTGCAACCATTGCCAGCACCAGGCCGGACAGGGCAAAACCTAATTTTTTAGACATAAAAATCCTTGAATAATATTCCATAAGCAGATGACTTATTTTGTAACACCGGCGTAAATACATAACGGATGTGCAACAAATAAGTTTGTTAATGATAGATGCCTGAACTTACCAAATGTTACAACCATTCATCATTAAGCCGCATATTGTGCATATCTAATATTATAAATCCACTTAATTAGATTTTAAGTAAAAATAAATTTTAAAATGGTGAAGGATGGTGTATGGAAGGTGGGAGTATTCAGAGATATTAATATCCAATAAAGGATAACTCTTATTATCTTAATCGAATTGATTTGGCAATTGAGGTGGGGGTATTTTCAGAAAAAATTTATATTCAGTGCAAAAATGAATTACCATTTATTTAATTTACTGAAGCCTTTTGTTTTTAAAAGACCAACTAAATTGTCCCCATCAGGAAACACCACGTCAGGCGCAATCTCAAACAACGGCCACAGCATAAAGCCACGATTTTTCATATCGTAGTGTGGAACGGTCAGGCGTTCGGTATTTATCACTTCATTACCAAACAGCATGATATCGAGATCCAGCGTGCGCGGTCCCCAGCGTTCAGCTTTACGGACGCGACCTTGCTGCAATTCAATACGCTGTGTGTGATTGAGTAACTCTTCGGGCGCGAGAGTGGTTTCAAGTGCCACGGCAGCATTCAGATAATCAGGTTGATCTTGCGGCCCCAGCGGTGGGGTGCGGTAAAACGAAGAAACGGCAAGAATGCGGCTTTCAGGGATATCGCCTAAGGCTTTCACGGCAGCATTGACCTGCTCCAGCGGAGAGGCCAGATTGCTGCCTATGGCAATATATGCCACTGTCATGCGGTGCCCTCACGACGAGGTGCGCGTTTGCGTGGGCGACGAGTACGACGACGAGCTGACGGTTCTTCATCCAGTTCGTTAAGCATCCCTTTTTGGTCTGGCGGCGCGGAAACCTGGAACTCACCCCACCATTTCACCAGACGTTGCAGTTCAGCGTTACGCTCAACTTCAGCTCGCAAGGCCAACAGGTCGTAAGCCGCACGGAACTTAGGATGCTCCAGCAGTTTCCATGCACGTTTACCCTGACGACGGGACATACGCAACTGTAGCTGCCAGATATCGCGGGTTAAAGTCGTCAGACGTTTCGGGATCGCCAGTGAACGGCAGGCTTCGTCCAGAACGTCGTTCATCGCCAGCGCGAAAGCGTCGTGATAGGTCAGGCCGCTTTCCTGGGCGATCTTCTGTGCTGTTTCCAGCAGTGGATACCAGAACATGGCGGCAAACAGGAACGCCGGGTTCACACGCATATCGTTATGGATACGCGTATCGGTATTCTTCAGAACTTGCTCAATGATCCGCTCCATCGGGCTGTCGCCATTTTCCGTGAAGTAACGGGTAATGGTCGGGAACAGCGGCTGGAACAGATGATATTCACACAGCAGTTTATAGGTTTCGTAACCGTAGCCCGCTTGTAGCAGCTTAAGAGACTCTTCAAACAGGCGCGCCGGAGGGATATCGTTCAGCAGGGTAGCGAGGCGAGGGATCGGTTCTGCGGTTTCCGGGCTGATGCGCATACCCAGTTTTGCCGCAAAACGTACCGCGCGCAGCATACGTACCGGATCTTCACGGTAGCGCGTTTCCGGGTTACCAATCAGACGGATAACGCCGTCTTTCAGATCCTTCATGCCGCCAACGTAATCACGGACGGTAAAATCCGCGACGCTGTAATACAGGCTGTTGATAGTGAAATCGCGGCGCTGGGCGTCTTCTTCGATGGAACCGAAAATGTTGTCGCGCAGCAACATGCCATTTTGCCCGCGTTGGGAGGTCGTGCGGTCGCTGACGTTACCTTCGTGGTGTCCACGGAAGGTTGCGACTTCGATAATCTCCGGGCCAAACATCACATGAGCAAGACGGAAACGGCGACCCACCAGGCGGCAGTTACGGAATAGTTTACGCACCTGCTCAGGCGTGGCGTTGGTGGTCACGTCAAAATCTTTCGGCTTTTTGCCAAGTAACAGGTCGCGCACGCCGCCGCCAACCAGCCAGGCTTCGTATCCCGCTTTATTGAGCCTGTACATTACCTTCAGGGCATTTTCACTGATATCTTTGCGGGAGATAGCATGTTGCTCACGCGGGATCACCGTCACCTGGGGACGGGCGGCAGCCTGTTCAGCCTCGCTTTCCTCGCGGCTTAGCACCTTGCGGCAAAAATTAGCGACTCGGGTAAAAATAGTACACCTCGGTAGTGTCAAACATCATTCAGGACAAAAAAATAGCGGCTAATCATAGCTCAGCATGACGCATTTGAGAATGTTGAATTTACAATTGCCGACTCAGGCACGGCGGTCAGCGTCCAGTTTTTGACGGCTGACTGAAGGATTTGCTCGACGCTGAAATCCTGCCAGTGTGTTTCTGCCTGCTGACCCAGAAATTGAAGCGCGGCGATTAACACCGGGCGAGGATCGCCTTTCGGCAACGCAGGCGCATGATTCTGCTTGGAAAGTTTAGCGCCTTGTGCGTTAAGCGCCAGCGGCAAATGAATGTAATCTGGCACCTGCCAGCCAAAAAGCTGGTACAGCGAGATTTGTCGCACCGTCGGTTCAATCAAATCTGCGCCACGGACAATTTCTGTCACGCCCAGGAAGTGATCGTCAACCACCACTGCCAGGTTATAGGCGAACAAACCGTCACGGCGATGAATAATAAAATCTTCCCGCGCCAGTTTTTCGTCAGCGTGAATAATACCGCGCAGCTGATCGGTAAACTGGGTGACCGGATGCTGCTGGCGGATGCGTACTGCTGCGTTTTCTGGGGAATGATGTAATTCACGGCAATGACCGTCGTAAATACCGCCAATGCTGTGAATACGCGCACGCGTACAGGTGCAGTAATAACTTAGCCCTTGCTCACGTAACCAGGCGAGTGCTTCGCGATAGGCGTCATGACGTTGCGATTGCCAGAGAACATTGCCGTCCCAGTACAGACCGTAATGTTCCAGCTGGCGCAGGATTGTCTCTGCGGCACCGGGAACTTCACGAGGCGGGTCGATATCTTCAATGCGTACCAGCCAGCGACCTTGCCGGGCGCGTGCCTGTAGATAGCTACCAAGCGCGGCAATCAGAGAGCCAAAATGAAGCTCGCCGGAAGGAGAGGGGGCGAAGCGACCAATATAGTGTGTGTCTGTCATCTCGTTGAACAAAAAATAAGGCGGGAGCATTTCCCGCCTGTGGTAAACGTGATGGAACGGCTGTAATTAGCCAGCCATCTGTTTTTCGCGAATTTCAGCCAGCGTTTTGCAGTCGATGCACAGATCGGCTGTCGGGCGCGCTTCCAGACGACGAATACCAATTTCAACACCGCAGGATTCGCAGTAGCCGAAATCTTCGTCTTCCACTTTTTTCAGCGTCTTCTCGATCTTTTTGATCAGCTTACGCTCGCGATCGCGGTTACGCAGTTCGAGGCTGAACTCTTCTTCCTGGGCTGCACGGTCTACCGGGTCCGGGAAGTTGGCTGCTTCATCCTGCATATGTGTAACGGTGCGATCGACTTCATCCCTGAGTTGATTACGCCATGCTTCCAGAATACGACGGAAGTGCGCCAGCTGGGCTTCATTCATATACTCTTCGCCCGGCTTCTCCTGATATGGTTCCACCCCAGCGATGGCGAGAATACTCAGGGACGATGTTTTACGGTTTTGCCCTTCTTGCATGTTGCTTCTCCTTAACACGCACTATCGATCCCCATGTTCGGGGGAAAAATGAGGCCGCTATAAATAGCAGATGCTTTTCCGGATAGCAATTATCTAAACGTAACACTTGACAACTGTGTGAGGAAAAGCGTATTTGCGCACGCGACCAGAATGTAAATTAACCAGTTACTTACTTTACTACAATGTAACCGGCAGTGATTTTTTAAGAGCCATGCCTTCAGCAGAAAGTTCCGCTTTATAAGCCAGAATTTCTACCCCCTTCTGTTGAGCCTCTGACAATAGTTGCGCGTATTTCTCATCGATGTGGCGCGCGGGTGAAAACCGTGTAATGGCTGAATGCAGCACGGCAAAAAAAATCACTGCACGCTGACCTTCAGCTGCTACGCTCATCAACTCCCGAAGATGTTTCTGACCTCGTTCAGTGACTGCATCGGGAAAGTATCCCTGTTCATTTTCCGCTAACGTAACCGATTTCACTTCAATATAGCAGTCAGGTCGAAACCTCGCCTGTAACATGAAGTCAATACGACTGCGCTCGGCGCCGTATTTTACTTCGCTTTTCAGCGAGCTATAGCCTGACAGTTCCGAAATATCCCCATTGAGGATAGCCTCTTTCGTCAACCTGTTTGCCCAAAGTGTATTGACGCAAATAAATGCACCGCTTTGGCTTTGGGTCAATTCCCAGGTGTGTGGATATTTCCGTTTTGTGTTGTCGGAAGTGGAATACCAGACGGTATCGCCAGGCGTTGCACAACCGGTCATCGCACCTGTATTAGGGCAGTGTAGCGTTAATTCGCGGTCATCGGGTGTGATCACATCGGCTAAAAAGCGTTTATAACGCTGAACCAGCGTGGCGCGTTGTAGAGGGGGTGAAAATTTCATTGTGACAACCCTTGTTATTGCGTCAGTGTCCAGCGTTTTAGCGGCGTGTAGCGTGTGCGCCCACGGACAAACGAGGAGGCGTAGAGGGTAAACTCCGTCACCGCATATGACCAGTTAAAACCAGGCGGCGGGATTGTCACCGCCTCGCTGGCGTCGCGCAATAAGGTGATATGCGGATGAAACGGTCGATTGCTTTGAAAACAACCACTGCGAGCGGCCTGCGAACGGAGCATATTTGCTAACTGGATTAAGCCGCGCGGTGGCTGGCGCATCCCTAACCACACCACTCGCGAACGCAGCCACTGACCGGCGTCATCAAGCGTCAGAGTGAAGCCCGGTTGACGAATACGTCCGGCTAAAAGAGAAAGCGCCTTCTCTTTCTCTGCGCTCACTTCGCCTAAAAACGCCAGCGTCAGATGCAAATTTTCGGCGGCAACCGGGCGCCCCGCTTCTGGCGGAAATTGTGCGGCGCGCCAGTGGATAATCTGTTCGCGAATTTCTGCGGGTAAGTCGATGGCAAAGAACAGCCGTTGCGGTTCAGACATGTGAGGCACTCGGTTATGAATTACCGCGATGCTACAATGTGGCGCGAAGAATGTTAACCCTCAGGAGCGTTTTGTGTCGTCGTTGCCCGTTGCTGCCGTCTTACCTGAATTACTTGCTGCTCTCGATACCGCACCGCAGGTGTTATTAAGCGCGCCGACCGGAGCCGGGAAATCGACCTGGCTGCCGCTGCAACTGCTGGCGCATCCAGGCATTAACGGAAAAATTATCCTGCTGGAGCCACGGCGTCTGGCGGCACGTAACGTTGCGCAACGACTGGCGGAGCTGCTTAACGAAAAGCCTGGTGACACGGTTGGCTACCGGATGCGTGCACAAAATTGCGTGGGGCCGAATACCCGACTGGAAGTCGTTACTGAAGGTGTACTGACGCGCATGATCCAACGCGACCCAGAACTGAGCGGCGTCGGTATGGTGATCCTTGATGAATTTCATGAACGCAGTTTGCAGGCGGATTTGGCGCTGGCATTGTTACTCGATGTGCAACAAGGGCTGCGCGATGACTTAAAGCTGCTGATTATGTCGGCTACGCTGGATAATGACCGTTTACAGCAGATGCTGCCAGAAGCGCCGGTTGTTGTTTCTGAAGGACGTTCTTATCCGGTTGAACGCCGTTATTTGCCGCTGCCTGCTCATCAACGCTTTGACGAGGCCGTTGCGGTTGCTACCGCTGAATTGCTGCGTCAGGAAAGCGGATCATTACTGCTATTTTTACCCGGCGTCGGAGAAATTCAGCGCGTTCAGGAACAACTGGCTTCGCGCATCGGCAGTGATGTGCTGCTCTGCCCGCTGTATGGTGTGTTGTCGCTGAACGATCAGCGAAAAGCGATCCTCCCCGCACCACAAGGAATGCGCAAAGTGGTGCTGGCGACCAATATTGCTGAAACCAGTTTAACTATTGAAGGTATTCGTCTGGTGGTAGACAGCGCCCAGGAGCGTGTAGCGCGCTTTGATCCGCGCACGGGGCTTACGCGACTGATCACTCAACGCGTTAGTCAGGCATCAATGACGCAACGTGCCGGGCGTGCCGGGCGTCTGGAGCCGGGCATTTGTTTACATCTGATAGCCAAAGAACAGGCAGAACGCGCTGCCGCGCAAAGTGAACCGGAGATCTTACAAAGCGATCTCTCCGGTTTGCTGATGGAATTACTGCAATGGGGATGCAGCGATCCGGCGCAGATGAGCTGGCTGGATCAACCGCCAGCGGTGAATCTACAGGCGGCGAAACGTCTGTTACAAATGCTGGGGGCGCTGGACGGTGAACGGCTAAGCTCGAAAGGGCAAAAAATGGCGACGCTGGGTAACGACCCGCGTTTAGCGGCAATGCTGGTGAGTGCGAATAGCGACGACGAAGCCGCTACCGCCGCAAAAATTGCCGCCATTCTCGAAGAGCCGCCACGGATGGGGAATAGCGATCTGGGTGTGGCGTTTTCGCGCAATCAACCGGCCTGGCAGCAACGCAGTCAGCAACTGTTAAAACGCTTAAATGTGCGTGGTGGCGATGCAGACAGTTCGCTTATCGCGCCGCTTCTCGCCAGGGCGTTTGCCGATCGTATTGCTCGCCGCCGTGGGCAAGAGGGGCGCTATCAACTGGCGAACGGCATGGGAGCAATGCTGGACAGTGATGATGCCTTAAGCCGCCATGAATGGCTGGTAGCGCCGTTATTATTGCAGGGCAGCTCCTCGCCGGATGCGCGAATTTTACTGGCGCTACCGGTCGATATTGATGAGTTAGTACAACGCTGCCCGCAGCTGCTATATCAATCTGACACCGTTGAATGGGACGATGTTCAAGGTACGTTGAAAGCCTGGCGTCGGCTGCAGATTGGTCAGCTCACAGTAAAAGTACAGCCGCTGGCGAAACCGTCGGAAGATGAATTACATCATGCAATGCTCAACGGTATTCGCGATAAAGGTCTAAGCGTACTTAACTGGACGCCGGAAGCGGAACAGCTACGTTTGCGTTTGCTGTGTGCTGCGAAGTGGCTACCGGAATATGACTGGCCAGCGGTTGATGAGGCAAATTTGCTGGCGACGCTGGAAACGTGGCTGCTGCCACATATGACCGGAGTGCATTCACTGCGAGGTCTGAAATCACTCGATATTTATCAGGCGCTGCGCGGATTACTTGATTGGGGAATGCAGCAACGGCTGGATAGTGAACTTCCTGCGCATTACACTGTGCCGACGGGAAGCCGGATCGCCATTCGTTATCATGAAGATAACCCCCCTGCGCTGGCGGTGAGAATGCAGGAGATGTTTGGCGAAGCCACCAATCCGACGATTGCCCAGGGGCGCGTGCCGTTGGTGCTGGAGCTGCTTTCACCCGCCCAAAGGCCGCTGCAAATCACGCGTGATTTAAGCGCCTTCTGGCAAGGGGCGTATCGCGAAGTGCAAAAAGAGATGAAGGGGCGTTATCCCAAACATGTCTGGCCGGACGACCCCGCCAACACCGCGCCGACGCGCCGGACGAAAAAGTATTCGTGAGGTTGGTTTTCTCCCTCTCCCTCAAGGGAGAGGGAACCGATCGAGCACAAAATTTGAGAGATATCTTCTTCTGTCTTGCAACGGAAGAACAGAAAATCGGGCTTTTGCGCCTGAATATTGCGGAGAAAAAGTATGGCCGGGAATGACCGCGAGCCAATTGGACGCAAAGGGAAACCGACGCGTCCTGTCAAACAAAAGGTAAGCCGTCGTCGTTATGAAGATGACGATGATTATGATGACTATGAGGATGAAGAACCGATGCCGCGCAAAGGTAAAGGCAAAGGGCGTAAGCCTCGTGGTAAACGCGGCTGGCTCTGGCTGCTACTGAAACTGGGCATCGTATTTGCGGTGTTAATCGCCGTTTATGGGGTTTATCTCGATCAAAAAATTCGCAGCCGTATTGATGGCAAGGTCTGGCAATTGCCAGCGGCAGTTTATGGTCGGATGGTAAACCTTGAGCCAGACATGACCATCAGCAAGAACGAGATGGTGAAACTGCTGGAGGCAACCCAGTATCGTCAGGTGTCGAAGATGACCCGTCCTGGCGAATTTACCGTGCAGGCTAACAGCATTGAGATGATCCGCCGTCCGTTTGATTTCCCGGATAGTAAAGAAGGGCAGGTGCGTGCGCGTCTGACCTTTGATGGCGATCATCTGGCGACTATCGTCAATATGGAGAACAACCGTCAATTCGGTTTCTTCCGCCTTGATCCGCGACTGATAACGATGATCTCTTCGCCAAACGGCGAGCAACGTCTGTTTGTGCCGCGCAGTGGCTTCCCGGATCTGCTGGTGGATACCTTGCTGGCGACGGAAGACCGGCATTTCTACGAGCATGACGGTATCAGCCTCTACTCCATCGGACGTGCGGTTCTGGCGAACCTGACTGCCGGACGCACGGTGCAGGGGGCGAGTACGCTGACGCAACAGTTGGTGAAAAACTTGTTCCTTTCCAGTGAGCGTTCTTACTGGCGTAAAGCGAACGAAGCTTACATGGCGCTGATCATGGATGCGCGTTACAGCAAAGATCGTATTCTTGAGCTGTATATGAACGAGGTGTATCTCGGTCAGAGCGGTGACAACGAAATCCGTGGTTTCCCGCTGGCGAGCCTGTATTACTTTGGGCGTCCGGTGGAAGAGTTGAGCCTTGATCAGCAGGCGCTGCTAGTTGGTATGGTGAAAGGTGCGTCAATTTACAACCCGTGGCGTAACCCGAAACTGGCACTGGAGCGGCGTAATCTGGTGCTACGATTGCTGCAACAACAGCAGATTATTGATCAAGAACTCTACGACATGTTGAGCGCGCGTCCGTTGGGTGTACAGCCGCGCGGTGGGGTAATCTCTCCACAGCCTGCTTTTATGCAACTGGTACGTCAGGAGCTACAGGCGAAACTGGGCGATAAAGTGAAAGATCTCTCCGGCGTGAAGATCTTCACTACCTTTGACTCGGTGGCTCAGGACGCCGCAGAAAAAGCTGCTGTGGAAGGCATTCCGGCACTGAAGAAACAGCGTAAGTTGAGCGATCTGGAAACGGCGATTGTGGTCGTCGACCGCTTTAGTGGCGAAGTTCGTGCGATGGTCGGTGGTTCGGAACCGCAATTTGCGGGCTATAACCGTGCGATGCAGGCGCGTCGTTCGATTGGTTCACTGGCAAAACCGGCGACTTATCTGACGGCCTTAAGCCAGCCGAAAATCTATCGCCTGAATACGTGGATTGCCGATGCGCCCATCGCGCTGCGTCAGCCGAACGGTCAGGTCTGGTCACCGCAGAACGATGATCGTCGTTATAGCGAAAGCGGTAGAGTGATGCTGGTGGATGCGCTGACGCGTTCGATGAACGTGCCAACGGTAAATCTGGGGATGGCGCTGGGGCTGCCTGCGGTTACGGACACCTGGATTAAGCTGGGCGTGCCGAAAGATCAGCTGAATCCGGTTCCGGCGATGCTGCTGGGGGCGTTGAACCTGACGCCAATCGAAGTGGCACAGGCATTCCAGACTATCGCCAGCGGCGGTAACCGCGCACCGCTTTCTGCACTGCGTTCAGTGATTGCTGAAGATGGTAAAGTGCTCTATCAGAGCTTCCCGCAGGCGGAACGCGCTGTTCCGGCGCAGGCGGCGTATCTGACACTATGGACCATGCAACAGGTTGTGCAGCGTGGTACGGGTCGTCAGCTTGGGGCTAAATATCCAAATCTGCATCTGGCAGGGAAAACAGGGACTACCAACAACAACGTTGATACCTGGTTTGCGGGCATTGACGGCAGCACGGTGACCATCACCTGGGTAGGCCGCGATAACAACCAGCCAACTAAGCTGTATGGTGCCAGCGGGGCAATGTCGATTTACCAGCGTTATCTGGCTAACCAGACGCCAACGCCGCTGAATCTTGTACCGCCGGAGGATATTGTGGATATGGGCGTAGACTACGACGGTAACTTTGTTTGCAGCGGTGGTATGAGAACTTTGCCAGTATGGACCAGCGATCCAGATTCGTTGTGCCAGCAAAGCGAGATTCAACAGCAGCCGTCGGGCAATCCGTTTGATCAGTCTTCTCAGCCGCAGCAGCCTGCGCAACAGGAGCAGAAAGACAGCGACGGCGTAGCAGGCTGGATCAAGGATATGTTTGGCAGTAATTAACGTTCTCAGGCAGTAATGCGTTGATACTAATGGCAGGTTCTCTGTTGATACAGGGAACCTGCTAAATTTAGTGGGATGCAAATATCAGAAGAAATTGACCTGTTTAATATTCAACGCAATGAATTTAAATATTTTTTGCGTGAAGCATTCTTCCTTTGATGCCAAAAGACATCCTCTCAGAATGGTCGATGAAAGCGTATCGACATAGCCTTTGCCGGACTTAATGAGAAAGCGAATCAAAAAGGTAAATAGTGAATGACTATAGCAGTGCACGCTAATGAGGTATCTCTCAACGTTGTTATTGGTATTAATGAGGGGGGCAAAAGATGATGCGCTCTGGTCAGCAAGTATCACATCCTGAGAATCACTATCAGGCATTATTGCAGGAAATTATGGCATTAAGTGGCATGGATCCGAAAGGCGTGGCGCAGTATCTCGGCACTTCTTACATTGCAGTTACTCGCTGGATTCGCGGAGATATTGAACCCAGTGCCGATACGATAAAAGAATTGCATGAGCTACTTGCGAAGCTCAATGCGGGTCTGGCGATCGATCTTGCAAATCTGAATACGACACGAACATTCGCCTCTCGTGGGATACGTAAAAAAACCACAGCCGACAAATATGAAGGCACGATTGTGCTGCGCGATGAGCCGGGCCCGGCTCTGCTCTCCCGACTTAAAAAAGGAGAACTTTGGGGCAATGGTGAATACCAGTTGGCTGAAATTCTTTCATCGCATCCTGAAGCCGCGCAGACCGTGAAAGAGGCTGTAGCGGAGGGCGTTTCAGCAGGAAAGAATACGTATACTTATGACGCGCATACATATCACACCAAAGTTCCGCCTCAAGGGATTGCCCAGGTGCTGCAAAAATATTTGCCCGAAGGCGGACTGGTACTTGATCCCTTTGCGGGAAGCGGCATGACAGGGGTTGCGGCGCTGACGACCGGTCATGATGCCATTCTCAATGAACTGTCACCTGCAGCCAGTTTTATCGCTAATCGATTTACATCGCAATGCGATCCCGCTGCGCTCGCGGCGGCGGTAAAAGTAGTTACTGATAGTCTGGCGGATCTGCGTAAAACCCTTTACACAACGCAATGCCGTACCTGTGGAAAAGAGGCGGAGTTGCTCTTTACTGTCTGGTCATACAAAGTCATTTGCAGCGAGTGTAGTAAGGAGTTTGTGCTTTGGGACGAATGCCGTAGCTACGGTAACACTGTGCGTGAACATAAATTTTTGCGCGAGTTCCCGTGCCCTCATTGCCATCATCAGGTCAAAAAATCGCGCCTTGCCCGAACGACGCCTGTGCCGGTTCTTGTGGGGTACAAATGCTGCGGTAAAGTTCAGTCTGAGGTGCCGCCTGTGGAGGCCGATCTTAAGCTCATTGCCGCAATTGACGCAGGCAAATATCTTGCTGAGGAGTTCATCCCGGATTTCGAGCTGCCAGATGGAGTGAATCTGGCACAGCCCAAGCGTCATGGTCTGACTAACATAAAGCATTTTTATACTGCCAGAAATCTGGCGGCGATGAGCCAGTTGTGGAAAGCGATTCATCGCGTTGAAGATACTAATATTGCCGCATTTCTCGGCTTTGTTTTCACTTCGCTCTATCAGCGTGTGACCCGGCTTTCTGAGTACCGTTTTTGGGGCGGCAGCGGTAATACGGCAAATTTAAATGTCCCTTATATTTTCAATGAAGCAAATATCTTTTTGACCTTCGAACGCAAAGCCAGATCAATTATTGATCACCTTGAAACCACGGCTAAAGCCTACGTTGGTCGTTGTCAGGTTAAAACGGGTTCCGCGACCGATCTTTCGTTTCTGCCGGATAATAGTGTTGATTTGATTTTCACCGATCCGCCGTTTGGAGCCAACATTAACTATAGCGAAATGAATATGTTGTGGGAGTCCTGGTTAATGTCCTATACGGATGCCACGGATGAAGCCATAGTTAATCGCGTACAAAAAAAGGATGCCAACAGATATCAGGAATTAATGACGCAGAGTCTGGCTGAAAGTTATCGTGTGCTAAGACCTGGACACTGGATGGTGTTGGTATTTATGAACTCTTCGGAAGATATCTGGAATCGTCTGCGTAATGCCGTGCTGGATGCTGGTTTTACCATTGAAAGGATCGATATTTTCGACAAGCAGCACGGTACGTTTAAGCAATTTGTTAGCGATAACACCGCAGGTGCTGATCTCATGCTGCATTGTCGTAAAGTTGAAAATGGCAACAAGCGAGCAGTGTCAACGGCGGAGGCGAAAACTATTTCAGTTAAGGAATTTCTGAGCCAGCGAAATGGTACGATCCCCGTGCTTCCTTATCTGCACGTTAAACGTGAGGCTGATATTGATTATCGCACTCTCTACAGCGAATATCTGGCTGAAAGTCTTTTACTGCATGGGAAAATGTTGGACTTCGCGACCTTCAGGTCTCAGGCAATTGCTCTTTTGGAAGGTAATAAGGACCCGTTGTAATGGCATACTTACAAGCATTTACTGATACTGAAAAGGTATTTGCTAAACGGTGGTTGGCAACTCAGGTTGCCGCCATGATGGGCAGAAAGCTGGAGGAAGGCGACTGGAGCCGCGTTTACTGCCTGGCAAAAAATATTCCCGATGGTGGCTGGAGCAATTTACATATTGATGTCAATTATCAGGGATTGGGGCTGGAGATGAAACTCTTGCGCATAGCAGGCCTGCGGGACAGACCGATCAAGTCAGTCTGCGGTACTACGCTTATGCACCCAGCTGCAACGCGTTCGATCCGTATTGATGATACCACTCGTGATGCTAACGATGTGATGCATGACGTCTTCCAGCAATACGCAGAGCTTATTGAACGTCGAACGCAAACGGTAAGAGATGCCGCACCTCATAAGACCCCTGATATGCGTACAGGCTGGCTGCTATGGGAGGATAGTCTGACGGAATTCCTCTATTTTGAAGAGCGGATGATCCCGCCAAATCCGGAGCAGTACACAGCAGTATGGAATGTTACTCCAGCTAAAGGGGCACGTAAGGCCAGCAAAAGTTTGTGGATATATGACCGGGATACAAAGCAGAAACGCTATTCAGTGACGACGAGTGCGGGTATCAAGATCCAGCCATATTTTGACGTGCCGCTGCCGTCAGACTAGAATCTTTGCTATTTTCGCGTGCAGAGTGAACCGGTGAATGAAGAGATCGTCCGCATGTGGGTTTCTGCCTCTACGGCTCAGGCACTAAAAAGCCGTCTGGGTTCGCTCGATACCGCCACCATGAATGAAGCAATTTTCCGTGCCATTGAACAGAGTGAGAACAACACTCAGGCGCCGGAAGTTGATGAAGGTCTGGCGGTTTCTATAGATATCAGTAAACAAGCGCACGTTCAGCTCGCGGAAGCCTGGGAGGCCGTGAGCGATGAGCACCGCGCGCAGCTTCTTCTGAAAGCGCTATCCTGACGCTGCTTGTGTAGACTGGGGAATAAATCACTACGCCTTGTGGAGTGAATGAACACAGGGCGTAGATAAATCAAGTTCAGTAACATCCCGCCTAAACAATTAACCCTTTCTTTTCATCTGATTGTTTATTGACCCTTCAGGGGCGCGCATATTGCGTACCGCTTGCGAACCCGTCAGCCTTTCGAATATTATCTTATCTTTATAATAATCATTCTCGTTTACGTTATCATTCACTTTACATCAGAGATATACCAATGGCGCGTTACAAAACTGCTCAGCCAAAACACTCGCTGCGTAAAATCGCAGTTGTAGTAGCCACAGCGGTTAGCGGCATGTCTGTTTATGCACAGGCAGCGGTTGAACCGAAAGAAGACACTATCACCGTTACCGCAGCACCTGCACCGCAAGAAAGCGCGTGGGGGCCGGCGGCTACCATAGCAGCGCGACAATCCGCTACCGGCACCAAAACAGATACGCCGATTCAAAAAGTGCCACAGTCTATTTCTGTTGTGACCGCCGAAGAGATGGCGCTGCATCAGCCTAAGTCAGTCAAAGAGGCACTTAGCTACACGCCGGGTGTCTCTGTTGGTACGCGTGGCGCATCCAACACCTATGACCACCTGATCATTCGCGGTTTTGCCGCAGAAGGCCAAAGCCAGAATAACTATCTGAACGGCCTGAAGTTGCAGGGTAACTTCTATAACGATGCGGTCATTGACCCGTATATGCTGGAACGTGCTGAAATTATGCGTGGCCCGGTTTCCGTGCTTTACGGTAAAAGCAGCCCTGGCGGCCTGTTGAACATGGTCAGCAAACGCCCGACTACCGAACCTCTGAAAGAAGTTCAGTTTAAAGCCGGTACTGACAGCCTGTTCCAGACCGGTTTTGACTTTAGTGATGCGCTGGATGATGACGGCGTTTACTCTTATCGTCTGACCGGTCTTGCGCGTTCTGCCAATGCTCAGCAGAAAGGGTCAGAAGAGCAGCGTTATGCTATTGCACCGGCGTTCACCTGGCGTCCGGACGATAAAACCAATTTCACCTTCCTTTCTTACTTCCAGAACGAGCCGGAAACCGGTTATTACGGCTGGTTGCCAAAAGAGGGAACCGTTGAGCCGCTGCCGAACGGTAAGCGTCTGCCGACGGACTTTAACGAAGGCGCGAAAAACAACACCTATTCTCGTAATGAGAAGATGGTAGGGTACAGCTTCGACCACGAATTTAACGATACCTTTACCGTGCGTCAGAACCTGCGCTTTGCGGAAAACAAAACCTCGCAAAACAGCGTTTATGGTTACGGTGTCTGCTCCGATCCGGCGAATGCTTACAGCCAACAATGTGCGGCATTAGCGCCTGCGGACAAAGGCCATTATCTGGCACGTAAATACGTCGTTGATGATGAGAAACTGCAAAACTTCTCTGTTGATACCCAGTTGCAGAGCAAGTTTGCCACTGGCGATATCGACCACACCCTGCTGACCGGTGTTGATTTCATGCGTATGCGTAACGACATCAACGCCTGGTTTGGTTACGACGACTCCGTACCGCTGCTCGATCTGTACAATCCGGTGAATACCGATTTCGACTTCAATGCGAAAGATCCGGCAAACTCCGGCCCTTACCGCATTCTGAATAAGCAGAAGCAAACGGGTATTTACGTTCAGGATCAGGCGCAGTGGGATAAAGTTCTGGTCACCCTGGGTGGCCGTTATGACTGGGCGGATCAAGAATCTCTTAACCGCGTTGCCGGGACGACCGATAAACGTGATGACAAACAGTTTACCTGGCGTGGTGGTGTTAACTACCTGTTTGATAATGGCGTAACACCGTACTTCAGCTATAGCGAATCGTTTGAACCTTCTTCCCAGGTCGGAAAGGATGGTAATATTTTCGCACCGTCTAAAGGTAAGCAGTACGAAGTCGGCGTGAAATATGTGCCGGAAGATCGCCCAATTGTGGTGACAGGTGCACTGTATAATCTCACCAAAACCAATAACCTGATGGCGGACCCTGAGGGTTCTTTCTTCTCGGTTGAAGGTGGCGAGATCCGCGCACGTGGCGTAGAAATCGAAGCAAAAGCGGCGTTGTCGGCGAGTGTTAACGTGGTGGGTTCTTATACCTACACCGATGCGGAATACACCACCGATACTACCTACAAAGGCAATACGCCTGCGCAGGTGCCAAAACACATGGCTTCTCTGTGGGCTGACTACACCTTCTTTGACGGCCCACTTTCAGGTCTGACGCTGGGCACTGGTGGTCGTTATACTGGCTCCAGCTATGGTGATCCGGCTAACTCCTTTAAAGTGGGAAGTTATACGGTCGTGGATGCGTTAGTGCGTTATGATCTGGCGCGAGTCGGTATGGCTGGCTCCAACGTGGCGCTGCATGTCAACAACCTGTTCGATCGTGAATACGTCGCCAGCTGCTTTAATACCTATGGCTGCTTCTGGGGCGCAGAACGTCAGGTCGTTGCAACCGCAACCTTCCGTTTCTAATTTCTCTTTTGGGGCACGGATTTCCGTGCCCGTTTCACAAGTTGGCTGTTATGCAGGAATACACGAATCATTCCGATACCACTTTTGCACTGCGTAATATCTCCTTTCGTGTGCCCGGGCGCACGCTTTTGCATCCGCTGTCGTTAACCTTTCCTGCCGGGAAAGTGACTGGTCTGATTGGTCACAACGGTTCTGGTAAATCCACTCTGCTCAAAATGCTCGGTCGTCATCAGCCGCCGTCGGAAGGTGAAATTCTTCTTGATGCCCAGCCGCTGGAAAGCTGGAGCAGCAAAGCCTTCGCCCGCAAAGTGGCTTATTTGCCGCAGCAGCTTCCTCCGGCAGAAGGGATGACCGTGCGTGAACTGGTGGCAATTGGTCGTTACCCGTGGCATGGCGCGCTGGGGCGCTTTGGTGCGGCAGATCGCGAAAAGGTCGAGGAAGCTATCTCGCTGGTTGGTTTAAAACCGCTGGCGCATCGTCTGGTCGATAGTCTCTCTGGCGGCGAACGTCAGCGGGCCTGGATCGCCATGCTGGTGGCGCAGGATAGCCGCTGTCTGTTGCTCGACGAACCGACCTCGGCGCTGGATATTGCGCACCAGGTTGACGTACTGGCGCTGGTGCATCGTTTAAGTCAGGAACGTGGTCTGACGGTCATTGCCGTGCTGCACGATATCAATATGGCAGCGCGTTACTGTGATTATCTGGTCGCCCTGCGCGGCGGTGAAATGATTGCTCAGGGAACGCCTGCGGAAATTATGCGCGGCGAAACCCTCGAAATGATTTATGGCATCCCGATGGGTATTTTGCCGCATCCGGCGGGTGCAGCACCTGTGAGTTTTGTTTATTAATGAGCGGCTTACCTCTTATTTCGCGCCGCCGACTGTTAACGGCGATGGCGCTTTCTCCGTTGTTATGGCAGATGAATACCGCCCGTGCGGCGGCTATTGATCCAAATCGTATTGTGGCACTGGAGTGGTTGCCGGTGGAGTTACTACTGGCGCTCGGCATCGTGCCTTACGGTGTGGCGGACACCATCAATTATCGTCTGTGGGTCAGCGAACCGCCGTTGCCGGAGTCGGTGATTGACGTTGGTTTGCGTACAGAACCTAACCTCGAACTGCTGACCGAAATGAAACCGTCGTTTATGGTCTGGTCGGCGGGATATGGTCCTTCACCAGAAATGTTGGCTCGTATTGCGCCGGGACGCGGATTTAACTTCAGCGACGGCAAACAGCCGCTGGCGATGGCGCGTAAATCGCTGGCGGAAATGGCCGATTTACTTAACCTGAAAAGCGCAGCAGAAACGCATTTAGCGCAATATGAAGACTTTATCCGCAGCATGAAACCCCGCTTTGTGAAGCGAGGAGCGCGTCCATTATTGCTGACAACATTGATTGATCCGCGCCATATGCTGGTCTTCGGTCCAAACAGCCTGTTCCAGGAAATTCTCGATGAATACGGCATCCCAAATGCCTGGCAGGGTGAAACCAACTTCTGGGGCAGTATCGCCGTCAGTATCGATCGTTTGGCAGCGTACAAAGATGTTGATGTGCTCTGTTTTGATCACGATAACAGCAAAGAGATGGACGCGTTAATGGCGACGCCGCTGTGGCAGGCCATGCCGTTTGTCCGTGCCGGACGCTTTCAGCGCGTACCCGCAGTCTGGTTCTATGGTGCGACGCTTTCAGCAATGCACTTTGTGCGGATTCTGGATAACGCCATTGGAGGTAAAGCGTGAGTAAACGTATTGCGCTTTTCCCGGTGTTATTGCTGGTGCTGTTGGTGATTGCCGCTGCGGCGTTGACCTGGATGAACTTCTCGCAGGCGCTGCCGCGTAGTCAGTGGGCGCAGGCTGCCTGGTCGCCGGATATCGATGTCATTGAACAGATGATTTTTCACTACAGCTTGCTGCCGCGTCTGGCTATTTCGCTGTTGGTTGGCGCAGGTCTGGGGCTGGTGGGCGTGCTGTTTCAGCAAGTGTTGCGTAACCCTTTGGCAGAACCGACCACGCTGGGCGTCGCAACGGGCGCGCAACTGGGAATTACCGTCACCACGCTCTGGGCGATCCCCGGCGCGATGGCGAGCCAGTTTGCCGCGTTGGCAGGGGCTTGTGTCGTTGGCTTAATTGTCTTTGGCGTCGCGTGGGGGAAACGGCTTTCGCCGGTAACGCTGATCCTCGCGGGGCTGGTGGTGAGCCTTTATTGTGGAGCCATCAACCAGTTACTGGTTATCTTCCATCACGACCAGTTGCAAAGCATGTTCCTGTGGAGCACCGGAACGCTGACGCAAACCGACTGGGGCGGCGTTGAGCGTTTATGGCCGCAGCTGCTGGGTGGCGTGATGCTGACGTTACTGCTATTGCGTCCGTTAACCCTGATGGGGCTTGATGATGGCGTGGCGCGCAATCTCGGGCTGGCCTTGTCGCTCGCGCGTCTGGCGGCGCTGTCGCTGGCGATTGTCATCAGTGCTCTGCTGGTGAACGCGGTAGGGATTATCGGCTTTATCGGCTTGTTCGCGCCACTGCTGGCAAAAATGCTGGGGGCGCGGCGTTTGCTGCCACGACTGCTGCTGGCGTCGCTGATTGGTGCGTTGATCCTCTGGCTTTCCGATCAAATCATCCTCTGGCTGACTCGCGTGTGGATGGAAGTTTCCACCGGATCGGTGACTGCGTTGATAGGTGCGCCGCTGCTACTGTGGCTGCTGCCGCGTTTACGCAGCATTAGCGCGCCGGATATGAAGGTTAACGATCGTGTCGCGACTGAACGCCAACATGTGCTGGCGTTTGCCCTCGCGGGCGGCGTGCTGCTGCTGATTGCTGTGGTGGTGGCGCTGTCGTTTGGCCGTGATGCGCACGGCTGGACGTGGGCGAGCGGGGCGCTGCTTGATGATTTAATGCCCTGGCGCTGGCCGCGAATTATGGCAGCACTGTTTGCGGGCGTAATGCTGGCGGTGGCGGGCTGCATTATTCAGCGGCTGACTGGCAACCCGATGGCAAGCCCGGAAGTGCTGGGGATTAGTTCCGGTGCGGCGTTTGGCGTCGTGTTGATGCTGTTTCTGGTGCCGGGCAACGCCTTTGGCTGGCTGTTGCCTGCGGGAAGTCTCGGCGCGGCGGTGACCTTGTTAATCATTATGATCGCTGCCGGTCGCGGAGGTTTTTCCCCACACCGGATGTTGCTTGCGGGGATGGCGTTAAGCACCGCGTTCACCATGCTTTTGATGATGTTGCAGGCGAGTGGTGACCCGCGAATGGCGCAAGTGCTGACCTGGATTTCCGGTTCGACCTACAACGCGACCGATGCACAGGTCTGGCGCACCGGAATTGTGATGGTGATTTTGCTGGCGATTACTCCGCTGTGCCGCCGCTGGCTGACCATTTTACCGCTGGGTGGTGATACCGCACGAGCTGTGGGAATGGCGCTGACGCCGACGCGAATTGCGTTGCTGATGCTGGCGGCCTGTCTGACAGCGACCGCGACGATGACTATTGGACCGTTGAGTTTTGTTGGTCTGATGGCACCGCATATCGCGCGGATGATGGGCTTTCGACGGACGATGCCGCACATTGTGATTTCGGCGTTGGTGGGAGGTTTATTGCTGGTATTCGCTGACTGGTGTGGGCGGATGGTGCTGTTTCCGTTCCAGATCCCAGCGGGGCTGCTATCGACGTTTATTGGCGCGCCGTACTTTATCTATTTGTTGAGAAAGCAGAGCCGTTAATTGAATGCCTCGCCCGGTGGGCGAGGCAAAATCATCACAATTTCGCAAACACCCGACGCGCAGCATCGATGGTGTTGTTGATATCTTCCATGCTGTGCGCTACAGACATAAAGCCCGCTTCAAACGCTGACGGTGCCAGATATACACCTTCATCCAGCATCATATGGAAGAAACGCTTAAAGCGTTCCACGTCACAGGCCATCACGTCCTGGTAGCACGTCACGGACTCGGCGTCGGTAAAGAAAATACCGAACATGCCGCCAACATGGTTAACGACCAGCGGAATTCCCGCTTCTTCTGCCGCTTCCAGCAGACCTTCTGCCAAACGCGTGGTTAACTCATTCAGCGTTTCGTGAATGCCCGGCTGCGCGACTTCATTCAGACAGGCGAAACCTGCTGCCATCGCAATTGGGTTACCGGAAAGCGTACCAGCCTGATAGACCGGGCCGGTCGGAGCCAGTGCATCCATTACATCACGACGACCGCCGAATGCGCCTACTGGCATCCCACCGCCGATGATTTTGCCGAGGCAGGTGAGATCCGGCACCACGCCGTAATAATCCTGTGCGCCTGCCAGCGCCACGCGGAAGCCGGTCATAACTTCATCGATGATCAGCAATGCGCCAAACTCGTCACACAGCGCGCGCAGACCCGGCAGGAACTCTGGCAGCGGAGGAACACAGTTCATGTTGCCTGCCACTGGCTCGACGATAATGCAGGCAATCTCTTGCGGATACTGTTCAAACGCGGCGCGTACAGACGCCAGATCGTTATAGGTACAGGTTAAGGTATGTTTGGCGAAATCTGCCGGAACGCCCGGAGAGTTTGGCTGACCTAACGTGAGCGCGCCAGAACCAGCTTTCACCAGCAGGCAGTCAGCGTGACCGTGGTAACAACCTTCGAATTTAATGATTTTGTCGCGACCGGTAAAACCACGCGCCAGGCGGATGGCGCTCATCGTTGCTTCGGTGCCGGAGTTCACCATGCGCACCATATCCATCGTCGGCACGAGTTCGGTCACCAGCTCCGCCATTTTTACTTCCATTTCGGTCGGCGCGCCAAAGCTCAGACCACGTTCAGCGGCTTCAATCACTGCATTGCGGATCGCCGGATGATTATGACCCAGCACCATCGGCCCCCAGGAACCGACATAATCGATATAGGCTTTGCCATCAACGTCGTACAGATAAGCACCGTCCGCTTTTTCGATAAACAGTGGAGTGCCGCCCACGCCGGTAAAGGCGCGAACAGGAGAGTTCACACCGCCAGGGATCAGCTCGCGCGCTGCGCTGTAAAGGTTTTCAGACTTACTCATGGAGGGTTCCTGATTCGTAGAAAAAGTGAATGGCTGCTATTCTATGTTATTCATAACAAGTTAAATACTCGTCAAACATCAGGTTGCTTATACTGCTGCAACCTGGATTTCTAAGAGTATAAAAGTTTTGAGTATTTGAAACATTACGCTTTGCAAAGGATTTTCATGGAACGAGCGAGTAAAATGCCGTCATCTTATTTGTATGACCAATATGTGATCATTGGATGAAAACCGAAACTCCTTCTTATGAAATACCGCAGGCCGCGCGTCTGCGACGCAGACAACTGATTCGCCAACTTCTTGAGCGCGACAAAACGCCATTAGCCATTTTGTTTATGGCGGCGGTCGTCGGCACCCTTGTCGGGCTGGCGGCAGTTGCTTTTGACAAAGGCGTCGCCTGGTTGCAAAACCAACGTATGGGCGCGCTGGTACATACCGCTGATAATTACCCACTTCTGTTAGTCGTCGCTTTTCTTTGTTCGGCGGTGCTGGCAATGTTCGGCTACTTTCTGGTGCGTAAATACGCGCCAGAAGCAGGTGGTTCGGGGATTCCGGAAATTGAAGGGGCGCTGGAAGATCAACGTCCCGTTCGCTGGTGGCGTGTATTGCCGGTGAAATTCTTTGGCGGGTTGGGGACACTCGGTGGTGGCATGGTTCTTGGGCGTGAAGGACCAACCGTGCAAATCGGCGGTAACATTGGCCGTATGGTGCTTGATATTTTCCGCATGAAAGGTGATGAAGCTCGCCACACGTTGCTGGCAACCGGTGCAGCGGCTGGTCTGGCGGCGGCCTTTAACGCGCCGCTGGCGGGTATTCTATTTATTATCGAAGAGATGCGTCCGCAATTTCGCTATACGCTGATTTCGATTAAGGCGGTATTTATTGGCGTCATTATGTCGACCATTATGTACCGGATATTTAATCACGAAGTCGCGTTAATTGACGTCGGTAAACTTTCTGACGCGCCGCTCAATACGCTGTGGCTTTATCTGATCCTCGGTATTATTTTTGGTATTTTCGGCCCTATTTTTAATAAATGGGTGCTGGGGATGCAGGATTTACTGCACCGTGTGCACGGCGGCAATATCACTAAATGGGTGCTGATGGGCGGTGCGATTGGCGGTCTGTGCGGTTTGCTGGGGTTCGTTGCGCCAGAAACTTCAGGCGGCGGTTTTAACCTGATTCCTATCGCCACAGCGGGGAATTTCAGCATGGGAATGCTGATTTTTATTTTTGTCGCACGGGTGATCACTACGCTGCTTTGCTTCTCTTCCGGTGCGCCGGGCGGTATTTTCGCTCCGATGCTGGCGCTCGGTACGGTTTTGGGAACGGCATTTGGCATGGCTGCCACGGAGATATTTCCGCAATACCACCTTGAAGCAGGGACATTTGCTATTGCTGGAATGGGGGCGTTACTGGCGGCCTCTGTTCGTGCGCCGTTGACCGGGATCATCCTGGTACTTGAGATGACAGATAACTATCAGCTCATTTTGCCAATGATTATTACCGGTCTTGGCGCAACACTATTAGCACAATTTACTGGTGGAAAACCGTTATACTCGGCGATTCTTGCCCGCACGCTGGCAAAACAGGAAGCGGAGCAGCTGGCGCGAAGCAAGGCCGTGGCTGCCAGCGAGAATACTTGAACGAAATACCAGGGTATTAGATAATGGCAGTTATTATTGGGTTAGAATTTGCCCAATTGCCGATGTCGTTTGGAGCAAAATATGAGTGATGACGTAGCACTGCCGCTGGAGTTTACCGACGCAGCAGCCAACAAAGTTAAAAGCCTGATCGCTGACGAAGATAACCCGAATCTGAAATTACGCGTGTATATCACCGGTGGCGGTTGCAGCGGCTTCCAGTATGGTTTCACCTTTGATGATCAGGTGAACGAAGGCGATATGACCATCGAAAAACAGGGCGTTGGCCTGGTGGTTGACCCGATGAGCCTGCAATATCTGGTCGGCGGTTCCGTTGATTATACCGAAGGTCTGGAAGGTTCACGCTTCATCGTAACCAACCCGAATGCGAAAAGCACCTGCGGTTGCGGTTCTTCCTTCAGCATCTAATCTGCTGTTAATGTGCCGGATAAACTATCCGGCACATCTTCTCTCTTCAACGCCCATTCTCATCCAGCGCAAACGTCGGCAATTTCAGATGCCACCGAATAGCCGCCAGCCGTATCAATAGCGTTACAACCATTCCCATCATACTGGCTGTTTCCAGCGGTACGGAGAAGGTGTAATGAGCTGTAGCATGGACAATACCGCCGATAATACAGGCCGTCGCGTAGATTTCTGTGCGTAATATCATGGGGATTTCGCGCGCCAGTACATCGCGGATGATCCCGCCGCCAACGCCGGTGATCACACCCATACAAACCGCGATTAACGGGCCGGCTTCCGCATTAAAGGCTTTGTTGACGCCAATGCCAACGAACACAGCCAGACCAACAGCATCCAGCACCGGCAGCATCCATTTGGGTAAGCGCCTTGGCTGGCGTACCAGAACGATAGTCAGCATACTGGTCACCATCGCGACAACCAGATCGGTGGGATCTTTCACCCAAAATACCGGACCGTGATCCAGCGCCATGTCGCGAATTGTCCCGCCACCTACTGCGGTAACCACGCCCAGAACCAGGACGCCAAAAGGGTCCATACGCAATTTTCCGGCCAGCAAAACGCCGGAGATGGCAAATACCGCTGTACCGACTATATCCAGCCAATAGACGAGCATTTTTCAATCCCCACTGAGCACCTGAAAGGTCAGGCGCTAATCCACTTGTGAAAGCGCATTACAGAGTTGTTGTGCAGCGAGGATAATACGTGGGCTTGCGCGTTCAAACCAGTCACTTGTGAGAGGAATAACGGGAATTTTGAGTTGTTCGCCCCAGTATTGCTTTATTTTAGGAATTTTATCCGCTCCGCCAGTGATGACAATGGCCTGCGGCGCGCGTGCTAATACTTGCTCACGGCTAACCTGCGGCCAGGGAACTCGACTGTCTTTAAAGATGTTTTCTCCGCCGCAAACTTCCAGTATCTGGTTCTGAATCGACTCTTTTCCGCTGGTGAACGGCGGATTAATGCCGAATTGTAAGAAAACACGTTTTTTCGGTTTATCAGCATATTGCGCTTTCAGTTGCGCATACTGCTCCAGTAAGGTTTGCGCGGCTTTCCCGGCCTTGTCAGGTTGCGGACTCCAGGGGGCCAGTTGACGTAACGCATCGGCAATTTGTTCAATGCTTGTCGCATCGACCCACATGACTTTTATTCCCAGCGAAGCAAGCTGGTCAACCTGCCGCTCGGCATTGCCTCCGCGCCAGGCAACCACCAAATCGGGTTTCAGCGCCACGATGCGTTCCAGATTCATCCCTTGCCAGGTGGAAACCTGCTCAATAGTCTGCGCTTCTGGCGGATAGTCGGAATAACTACTGACCCCTACCGGCGTGATCCCGGCGGCAAAGGCAAGTTCAGTGTTGGCGGGGGAAAGTGTGATAACGCGCGGCGCGGCGTTGAGCCACAGCGGCGCGAGAAAAGACAGGGCGACCAGCGCCCTGAACAGTGACTTAGCCATGAGCCAGTTTCTGCACCAGTGACTCAACCATCAGGCTGGACTGTTTGGCTGCAACGGCCAGAAATTCGTCGAAGCTGAGATGAGACTGTTGATCGGCCACGTCGGAGATGGCGCGTACCACCACAAACGGTACGTTAAAATTGTGGCAAACATGAGCGATAGCTGTCGCTTCCATCTCTACCGCAATGGCCTGCGGGAAGTTGTGGCGGATTTTCGCCAGACCAACAGAGCCGTTGATGAACGCGTCGCCGCTGACAATCAGGCCACGTACAGCGTTAAGATTCAGTTCGGCAATGCAGGACTCGGCGGCAGCGATCAGTTTATCATCAGCTTTGAAGCCTGCCGGACAGCCAGGTAACTGACCATATTCATAACCAAATGCCGTGACATCCGCGTCGTGATAGCGTGCTTCGTCAGAGACAACGATATCGCCCACTTTCAGCGTTGGCGCCAGGCCCCCTGCAGAACCGGTGTTAATAATCACATCTGGTTTGCAGTGTTCCAGCAGCAGAGTCGCACCCAGCGCCGCAGCGACTTTACCGATGCCCGATTTCAGAAGCGCAACCTCGGTTCCGTTCAGTTGACCTGTGTAGATTTCACAGCCACCCAGACGGAGAGTTTGACGGTTTTCGATTTTGTCACGCAGCAGCGTAACTTCTTCTTCCATTGCACCAATGATGCCGATTTTCATAGATTTACTCGCGATAAGCCCGATTTGAGGGCATAGTTTATCATGCGCTTACGGGGAAGCGTATTTCTCACGCGGGAGAGGACATGGCACAGATTGATTTCCGAAAAAAAATAAACTGGCATCGTCGTTATCGTTCACCGCAGGGTGTTAAAACCGAGCATGAGATCTTGCGGATCTTCGAAAGCGATCGCGGACGTATTATCAACTCTCCGGCGATTCGTCGTCTGCAACAAAAGACCCAGGTTTTTCCACTTGAGCGCAATGCCGCCGTACGCACGCGTCTTACCCATTCAATGGAAGTTCAGCAGGTGGGGCGCTATATCGCCAAAGAGATTTTAAGTCGTCTGAAAGAACTTAAATTGCTGGAGGAGTACGGCCTGGATGAACTGACCGGGCCGTTTGAAAGCATTGTCGAGATGTCATGCCTGATGCACGATATCGGTAATCCACCGTTTGGTCATTTTGGCGAAGCGGCTATAAATGACTGGTTTCGCCAGCGTTTGTACCCGGCGGATGCCGAAAGTCAGCCGCTGACTGACGATCGCTGTAGCGTGACAGCGTTGCGATTGCGGGAAGGAGAGGAACAACTTAACGAGCTGCGGCGCAAAATTCGTCAGGACTTATGTCATTTTGAAGGTAATGCACAAGGTATTCGTCTGGTGCATACATTGATGCGTATGAATCTCACCTGGGCGCAGGTTGGCGGTATTTTAAAATATACTCGTCCGGCGTGGTGGCGTGGTGAAACGCCTGAGACTCACCACTATTTAATGAAAAAACCGGGCTATTATCTTTCTGAAGAAGTCTATATTGCCCGTTTGCGTAAAGAACTTAATTTGGCGCTTTACAGTCGTTTTCCATTAACGTGGATTATGGAAGCAGCTGACGATATCTCTTATTGTGTGGCTGATCTTGAAGATGCGGTAGAGAAAAGAATATTTACCGTTGAGCAGCTTTATCATCATTTGCATGATGCGTGGGGTCAGCATGAGAAAGGTTCTCTGTTTGCACAAGTGGTAGAAAATGCCTGGGAAAAATCGCGCTCAAATAGTTTAAGCCGCAGTACGGAAGATCAGTTTTTTATGTATTTACGGGTGAACACCCTCAATAAGCTGGTGCCCTATGCGGCACAACGATTTATTGATAATTTGCCGACGATTTTTGCCGGAACGTTTAATCATGCCCTGTTAGAAGATGCCAGTGAATGTAGTGAACTTTTGAAGTTATATAAAAATGTCGCCGTAAAACATGTGTTTAGCCATCCAGATGTCGAGCAGCTTGAGTTGCAGGGGTATCGGGTGATTAGCGGGTTATTAGAGATTTATCGTCCTTTATTAAGCATGTCATTATCAGACTTTACTGAACTGGTAGAAAAAGAGCGAGTAAAACGTTTCCCCATTGAATCACGCTTATTCCATAAGCTCTCAACGCGCCATCGGCTGGCCTATGTCGAGGCTGTCAGTAAATTATCGTCAGATTCTCCTGAGTTCCCGTTATGGGAATATTATTATCGTTGTCGGCTGTTACAGGATTATATCAGTGGCATGACGGACCTTTATGCGTGGGATGAATATCGGCGGCTGATGGCGGTAGAACAATAACCAGGCTTTTGTAAAGACGGACAATAAATTTTTACTTTTTGCAGAAACTTTAGTTCGGAACTTCGCGCTATAAAACGAATCTGAAGAACACAGCAATTTTGCGTTATCTGTTAATCGAGACTGAAATACATGAAAAAAACCACATTAGCACTGAGTGCACTGGCTCTGAGTTTAGGTTTGGCATTATCTCCGCTCTCTGCAACGGCGGCTGAGACTTCTTCAGCAACGACAGCCCAGCAGATGCCAAGCCTTGCACCGATGCTCGAAAAGGTGATGCCTTCAGTGGTCAGCATTAACGTAGAAGGTAGCACAACCGTCAATACGCCGCGTATGCCGCGCAATTTCCAGCAGTTCTTCGGCGATGATTCTCCGTTCTGCCAGGAAGGTTCTCCGTTCCAGAGCTCTCCGTTCTGCCAGGGCGGGCAGGGCGGTAACGGCGGCGGCCAGCAACAAAAATTTATGGCGCTGGGGTCTGGCGTTATTATTGATGCCGATAAAGGCTATGTCGTCACCAACAACCACGTTGTCGATAACGCGACGGTCATTAAAGTTCAGTTAAGTGATGGTCGTAAGTTTGACGCGAAAATGGTCGGCAAAGATCCGCGTTCTGATATCGCGCTGATCCAAATCCAGAACCCGAAAAACCTGACTGCAATTAAGATGGCGGATTCCGACGCGCTGCGCGTGGGGGATTACACCGTCGCTATCGGTAACCCGTTTGGTCTGGGCGAGACGGTAACTTCCGGTATCGTCTCTGCGTTGGGGCGTAGCGGCCTGAATGCCGAAAACTACGAAAACTTCATCCAGACCGATGCGGCGATCAACCGTGGTAACTCCGGTGGTGCGCTGGTTAACCTGAACGGCGAACTGATCGGTATCAACACCGCGATCCTCGCACCGGACGGCGGCAACATCGGTATCGGTTTTGCTATCCCGAGCAACATGGTGAAAAACCTGACCTCGCAGATGGTGGAATACGGCCAAGTGAAACGCGGTGAGCTGGGTATTATGGGAACCGAACTGAACTCCGAACTGGCGAAAGCGATGAAAGTTGACGCCCAGCGCGGTGCATTCGTAAGTCAGGTTCTGCCGAATTCTTCTGCCGCGAAAGCTGGTATTAAAGCAGGTGATGTGATCACCTCCCTGAACGGTAAGCCAATCAGCAGCTTTGCCGCGCTGCGAGCTCAGGTTGGCACTATGCCAGTGGGCAGCAAACTGACTCTGGGCTTACTGCGCGACGGTAAGCAGGTTAACGTGAACCTGGAACTGCAGCAGAGCAGCCAGAATCAGGTTGATTCCAGCTCCATCTTCAACGGCATTGAAGGCGCTGAGATGAGCAACAAAGGCAAAGATCAGGGCGTCGTCGTGAACAACGTGAAAACGGGCACCCCGGCTGCACAGATTGGCCTGAAAAAAGGTGATGTGATTATTGGCGCGAACCAGCAGGCAGTGAAAAACATCGCTGAACTGCGTAAAGTTCTCGACAGCAAACCGTCCGTGCTGGCACTGAACATTCAGCGCGGCGACAGCACCATCTACCTGTTAATGCAGTAATCTCCCTTAACCCCTTCCTGCCCAGGGAAGGGGGTCTTCATGCAATCTGTGAACTACCCCACAACTCCATATATATCTTCGTTCCTTTGGGCATTTGCACAATGCCGCGCTTCCCTCACTTCCTTATGCTAAACCGTGCACAACGGAGGGCTTATGGCTGGCTGGCATCTTGATACCAAAATGGCGCAGGACATTGTGGCGCGCACCATGCGCATTATCGATACCAATATCAATGTAATGGATGCTCGCGGGCGCATTATTGGCAGCGGCGATCGTGAACGTATTGGTGAATTGCACGAAGGTGCGTTGCTGGTACTTTCGCAGGGACGAGTAGTCGATATCGATGACGCGGTAGCACGTCATCTGCACGGTGTGCGGCAGGGGATTAATCTACCGTTACGGCTGGAAGGTGAGATTGTCGGCGTAATTGGCCTGACTGGTGAACCAGAGAATCTGCGCAAATATGGCGAACTGGTCTGTATGACGGCTGAAATGATGCTGGAGCAGTCGCGGTTGATGCACCTGCTGGCGCAGGATAGTCGTTTGCGGGAAGAACTGGTGATGAACCTGATTCAGGCCGAGGAGAATACACCCGCACTCACTGAATGGGCGCAACGGCTGGGGATAGACCTCAATCAGCCGCGAGTGGTGGCTATTGTCGAGGTCGACAGCGGTCAGCTTGGCGTAGATAGCGCAATGGCGGAGTTACAGCAATTGCAAAACGCGCTGATTACACCCGAGCGTAATAATCTGGTGGCGATTGTCTCGCTGACCGAAATGGTGGTGTTGAAACCGGCGTTGAATCCGTTTGGGCGCTGGGATGCAGAAGAACATTGTAAGCGAGTTGAGCAGCTCATTACTCGTATGAAAGAGTACGGTCAGCTGCGATTTCGCGTTTCGTTGGGTAATTATTTTACCGGACCTGGCAGTATTGCTCGCTCTTACCGCACGGCGAAAACAACGATGGTGGTTGGTAAACAGCGAATGCCCGAAAATCGCTGCTATTTTTATCAGGATTTGATGCTGCCAGTCTTACTTGATAGTTTGCGCGGCGACTGGCAGGCCAACGAACTGGCGCGACCACTGGCGCGATTGAAAGCGATGGACACTAACGGCTTGCTGCGGCGAACGCTGGCGGCGTGGTTTCGCCACAATGTGCAACCGCTGGCAACGTCAAAGGCGCTGTTTATTCACCGAAATACGCTGGAGTATCGACTTAATCGTATATCAGAACTGACCGGGCTTGATTTGGGCAATTTTGATGACAGGTTGCTGCTGTATGTGGCGCTGCAACTGGATGAAGAGCGGTAGGTTCATAACAAAATTAAAGCCGGGTGATACTTTACCCGGCTCGCAGAATGACATCAGTTACTATTATTTGCGTGTCAGCTTTTCCAGATCCGCTTCAATCTCACTGATCTTATTGGTTACCACTGACTCCAGGTGACGCAAGTCATCGAGGATCTTACGCTTAAGATCAACTTCGCTACGGTCACGCTGGCAGATTTGATCAAGCTCATCAATGATATAACGAAGATTCGGGCTGATTTCCTGCACTTCTTTATAACCCTGACCCACACCATCGGCGACCACCGTTTTGCGCTGACGCGGATATTTAAACTTCACGCTCTTGGCGAAAAACTCACCTTTGTCTTTCTGAAAATAGATTTTCAGAATATCGTTGTTGGCTTCCTGCCGGAGGCTGTAACGATCAATTTCTTCAGGATTGGTAATACCCAGACTTTTCAGATTGTCGTACATAGCGTTACCTCAAAATGAGTCAGTAAATTGTGCTTATCTTAGCATTTGGCCTGGCCCGCCCGGCTCGACTGTGATCGCAGAAAGCCTTTTTCTTCCAGACTTCTATCATGGCGTAAAAATCAAAAAATTACCTGCTTTATTCTGGCGATATTCCATGGGATGGATTAGCACATTTATCTTCGTTTTGCGAATTACATGACAGTCCGAAACAAGATGAAAAAGTATTTAAAAAAGGGGGGGGGAGGAAGAATGAGTAGGACGAATTATTCTGAGCCAGAAAGCACACGGGCAGCATCGTGCTGCCCGTTTGCATACTTTTAGTCGATGGTACGCAGCAGTTCGTTAATGCCGACTTTGCCGCGAGTTTTCGCGTCAACTTTCTTCACGATAACTGCACAATAAAGGCTGTATTTGCCATCTTTCGACGGCAGGTTGCCAGAAACAACCACAGAACCTGCCGGAACGCGGCCGTAGTGGATTTCGCCGGTTTCACGGTCGTAAATACGGGTGCTCTGACCGATATATACGCCCATGGAAATGACGGAGCCTTCTTCGACAATTACGCCTTCAACCACTTCAGAGCGCGCGCCGATGAAGCAGTTATCTTCAATGATGGTCGGGTTAGCCTGCAGCGGCTCCAGCACACCACCAATGCCTACACCACCAGACAGGTGGACGTTTTTACCAATCTGCGCACAAGAACCGACGGTCGCCCAGGTATCAACCATGGTGCCTTCATCAACGTATGCGCCGATGTTGACGTAAGACGGCATCAGCACGGTGTTACGGGCAATAAACGCACCCTGACGCACTGCCGCTGGCGGTACTACGCGGAAACCTTCTTTCTGGAAACGCGCTTCGTCGTAGTTGGCGAATTTCATCGGCACTTTATCGAAGTAGCGGCTTTCTGCCCCTTCGATCACCTGATTATCATTAATACGGAAAGAGAGCAGCACCGCTTTTTTCAACCACTGATGCGTCACCCACTGACCGTCGATTTTTTCCGCAACACGCAGAGCGCCGGAGTCCAGCAGCGAGATCACCTGATTTACCGCTTCGCGGGTAACGGTGTCTGCATTGGCTGGCGTGATTTCGGCACGGCGTTCAAAAGCGGTTTCAATAATGTTCTGTAACTGCTGCATTGTTAAACTCTTTTCATATCAGTAAACACATCACCCTTTATCGTTTGGATTGAGGGCCTCTGTCAACCGCTGATGCACTTCCTGCTGCAACTCATTATTAAGTGCACGTCGGTCGGCGGTGGCGATTATGAATAAATCTTCTACTCGCTCACCAATGGTTGTAATTCGGGCGCCATGAAGCGAAATTCCCAGATCGGCAAAAATTTTCCCCACCCTCGCCAGCAAGCCTGGTTGATCCAGCGCGATCAATTCGAGGAATGATTTTCGGTCGGTATGGGTCGGCAAAAACGTCACTTCGGTTTCAACAGTAAAGTGACGTAATTTAGCCGGTTGGCGACGCGGCTGTGGCGGTTGCCAGCTACTTTGTGTCAGTACTTGCTCCAGACCAAACCGAATAACCTCATGACGATCTGCGGATAGCGGGCTACCATCGGGTTCCAGCACGATGAAGGTATCCATCGCCATACCGTCGCGAGTGGTGAAAATTTGTGCGTCGTGGACACTTAAATTGCGGCGGTCTAATTCGGCACAGACGGCGGCAAACAGATAGGGGCGGTCCGGGCTCCAGATAAAAATCTCGGTGCCGCCGCGCGTAGCCTGTGGGCTAAGTAATACCAGCGGCTTGCTTAAATCATGCTGTAATAAATGGCGAGCGTGCCAGGCCAGTTGATTTGGGCTATGGCGGACAAAATAGTTAGCGCGACAGCGAGACCAGATCTGGTGTAGCGCCTCTTCGTCGATATTGTCCATACGCAGCAGCGCCAGTGCCTGAAGCTGGTGATGGCGAACCCGTTCGCGCATATCTGGCGTGTTTTGCATTCCGCGTCGTAGCTGTTTTTCGGTGGCAAAATAGAGTTCGCGCAACAGACTTTGCTTCCAGCTATTCCACAGTGTTTCGTTAGTGGCGCAAATATCGGCTACCGTTAAACAGACCAGAAAACGCAGTCGATTTTCCGTTTGTACTTCTTCGGCGAATTGTTTGATGACTTCCGGATCCTGAATATCGCGGCGCTGGGCGGTGACCGACATCAGCAAGTGCTGGCGAACCAGCCAGGCGACCAGTTGCGTTTCGCGTGAGTTCAGCCCGTGGAGTTCGGCAAAATGCACCACGTCTTGTGCGCCGAGTATGGAGTGGTCGCCGCCGCGCCCTTTGGCGATATCGTGAAACAGTGCGGCGATGAAAATCAGCTCCGGTGACGGCAGGCGCGGCCAGACGTCCACACACAACGGATGGCGCTGGCGCGTTTCTTCACTGGCAAAACTCTCCAGTTTCAACATAACGCGAATGGTATGTTCATCCACTGTGTAAGCGTGGAACAGGTCAAACTGCATCTGCCCGACGATATGCGACCATTGGGGCATATAGGCGCCCAGCACGCTATGGCGATGCATCGGCAGTAACCCGCGACGCATTGCGCCGGGGTGACGCAGAATGCTCAAAAATAGCTTTCGCGCTTCAGGAATGTTGCACAGTGGTTGTTGCAGATGACGGCGGGCGTGACGTAACTGGCGCAGCGTGGTGGAGTAAATGCCGGTGATCGCGCTATTACGCACCATGGTGTAGAACATACGCAAGATGGCTTCTGGCTGGCGCATAAACAGCGTTTCATCGCGCAGGTCGATAAGCGTACCGCGTAGCTGAAATTCATCGTCAATCGGACGCGGCTTTTCATCGGCGGGCAGGGCGAGGATGGCTTCATCAAACAGTTGTAGCAGCATCTGGTTGAGTTCGCTGACGCGGCGCGTGACGCGGAAATAGTCCTTCATCATCCGCTCGACCGGTTCGTTACCTTCACCACTGTAATTCAGACGCTGGGCGACGCTAAGCTGGCGATCGAATAACAGGCGATTATCGTAACGGCTGACGACCAGATGCAGGGCAAAGCGAATACGCCACAATATATGCAGACATTCGTTTAATTCCGCCCGCTCCGCTGAGGTTAAGAAGCCAAATCCCACCATTTCATCCAGCGATGTTGCGCCAAAATGGCGGCGGGCCACCCACTGTAAAGTGTGTATATCACGTAAGCCACCGGGGCTGCTTTTGATGTCTGGCTCAAGGTTGTAGCTGGTGCCGTGGTAACGCTGATGGCGCTGGTTCTGTTCTTCAACTTTCGCCGCGTAGAACTTGTCGGAAGGCCAGAATCCTTCGCTGAAAATGTGTTTTTGCAGTTCGAGAAATAGCGCCACATCGCCAATCAACAGGCGTGATTCAATTAAATTGGTGGCGACGGTTAAATCCGATAACCCTTCCAGGATGCATTCTTCAAGCGTACGTACGCTATGACCAACTTCCAGTTTCACATCCCAGAGCAGCGTTAACAGCTCGCCTACTTTTTGTGCCTGGTCGTCCGGGAGTTTCTTACGGCTTAAGATCAGTAAATCGACGTCTGAAAGCGGATGCAGCTCGCCACGACCATAGCCACCGACAGCGACCAGCGCCAGGTCGGCAATCTGGCTGAAACCGGCTTCAATCCATAACCGTTGCAGGAGTTGGTCGATAAACTCGGTACGGGCTTCAATCAATTGTTCTGCGGAGATCCCGCTATCAAAGGCATCGCCCAGCCAACGCTGGAAGGTATCAATATGGGCTTTTATCCCAGAGACGGTTAATTCGTCACGGGGCCAGACGCATGGATTTTGCGGTTGACCGGGCAGGGTGGGGAGAGCGGTATTTGCGTACTGTTCTGGAAGGGTATTCATTGTGCGCCACCCATAGGATTAAATTATCGCATTAAAAAAGCCGGCATTCGCCGGCTTCAGATTGTTGACAAAGTACGCTTTGTTCATGCCGGGTGCTCCAGCCTACAACTCCTTGCAAATGGAGAAGGTAGGCCTGATAAGCGTTGCACATCAGGCATTTTTGCGTTTGTCTGCCTCTTATTCGTCGTGCGAGATTATCGCCGGGATGGTGTCATCCTTGCGTAGCGTCAGAATTTCGCAGCCGTTATCAGTCACCACAATAGTATGCTCGTATTGTGCAGACAAGCTGCGATCTTTGGTTTTTACCGTCCAGCCATCTTTCATGGTGCGGATCTCTTTTTTACCCGCGTTGACCATTGGCTCGATGGTGAACGTCATCCCTGGTTTCAGCACGACATTGGTTTCAGGAGAGTCATAGTGCAGCACCTGCGGTTCTTCATGGAAGCCGCGACCAATACCGTGACCGCAATATTCACGAACGACGGAGAAGCCTTCTGCTTCGACAAATTTCTGAATCGCCGCGCCGATTTCGCGCAGATTGATGCCTGGTTTTACCATACGCAGCGCCAGGTACAGGCTCTCTTGCGTGATGCGGCACAGGCGTTCGCCCATGATGGTTGGCTTACCGACGATAAACATTTTCGAGGTGTCGCCGTGGAAACCGTCTTTAATTACGGTGACGTCAATGTTAACGATATCGCCGTCTTTCAGCAGCTTGGCGTCGTCCGGGATACCGTGGCACACCACTTCATTAATAGAGATGCAAACGGATTTCGGATAACCGTGATAGCCGAGGCAGGCAGAAACCGCGTGTTGTTCATTCACAATGTAATCATTACAGATGCGATCCAGCTCGCCGGTGCTGATGCCCGGTTTAACATAGGGTTCGATCATTTCCAGCACTTCGGCAGCCAGGCGGCCAGCGACGCGCATTTTTTCGATATCTTCAGGGGTCTTGATTGAGATAGCCATTAATTCTGTCCATCAGCGTCGGTGATACCGACAATATATATGTAAGTGCTGTCAATGGTATCACACCCTGTCAAATTGAGAATCATTCTGAACTTCGCGAAACGTGCCACCGAGGGTTTTCTATAATAGAAAATTCAGCGTCTGATGCTGTACACAGCGCCAACAATTATTGGAGTCCACGGCGTATTTGTGGTATAAAGCGCGCCGGACTTCCGATCCATTTCGTATACACAGACTGGACGGAAGCGACAATCTCACTTTGTGTAACAACACACACGTATCGGCACATATTCCGGGGTGCCCTTTGGGGTCGGTAATATGGGATACGTGGAGGCATAACCCCAACTTTTATATAGAGGTTTTAATCATGGCAACTGTTTCCATGCGCGACATGCTCAAGGCTGGTGTTCACTTTGGTCACCAGACCCGTTACTGGAACCCGAAAATGAAGCCGTTCATCTTCGGTGCGCGTAACAAAGTTCACATCATCAACCTTGAGAAAACTGTACCGATGTTCAACGAGGCTCTGGCTGAACTGAACAAGATTGCTTCTCGCAAAGGTAAAATCCTTTTCGTTGGTACTAAACGCGCTGCAAGCGAAGCGGTGAAAGACGCTGCTCTGAGCTGCGACCAGTTCTTCGTGAACCATCGCTGGCTGGGCGGTATGCTGACTAACTGGAAAACCGTTCGTCAGTCCATCAAACGTCTGAAAGACCTGGAAACTCAGTCTCAGGACGGTACTTTCGACAAGCTGACCAAGAAAGAAGCGCTGATGCGTACTCGTGAGCTGGAGAAACTGGAAAACAGCCTGGGCGGTATCAAAGACATGGGCGGTCTGCCGGACGCTCTGTTTGTAATCGATGCTGACCACGAACACATTGCTATCAAAGAAGCAAACAACCTGGGTATTCCGGTATTTGCTATCGTTGATACCAACTCTGATCCGGACGGTGTTGACTTCGTTATCCCGGGTAACGACGACGCAATCCGTGCTGTGACCCTGTACCTGGGCGCTGTTGCTGCAACCGTACGTGAAGGCCGTTCTCAGGATCTGGCTTCCCAGGCGGAAGAAAGCTTCGTAGAAGCTGAGTAATAAGGCACGCTCGTACGAGCCCTTATAGACCAGGTAGTACACGTTTGGTTAGGGGGCCTGCATATGGCCCCCTTTTTCACTTTTATATCTGTGCGGTTTAATGCCGGGCAGATCACATTTCCGAGGATTTTAGAATGGCTGAAATTACCGCATCCCTGGTAAAAGAGCTGCGTGAGCGTACTGGCGCAGGCATGATGGATTGCAAAAAAGCACTGACTGAAGCTAACGGCGACATCGAGCTGGCAATCGAAAACATGCGTAAGTCCGGTGCTATCAAAGCAGCGAAAAAAGCAGGCAACGTTGCTGCTGACGGCGTGATCAAAACCAAAATCGACGGCAACTACGGCATCATTCTGGAAGTTAACTGCCAGACTGACTTCGTAGCAAAAGACGCTGGTTTCCAGGCGTTCGCAGACAAAGTTCTGGACGCAGCTGTAGCTGGCAAAATCACTGACGTTGAAGTTCTGAAAGCACAGTTCGAAGAAGAACGCGTTGCGCTGGTAGCGAAAATCGGTGAAAACATCAACATTCGCCGCGTTGCTGCGCTGGAAGGCGACGTTCTGGGTTCTTATCAGCACGGTGCGCGTATCGGCGTTCTGGTTGCTGCTAAAGGCGCTGACGAAGAGCTGGTTAAACACATCGCTATGCACGTTGCTGCAAGCAAGCCGGAATTCATCAAGCCGGAAGACGTATCTGCTGAAGTGGTAGAGAAAGAATACCAGGTACAGCTGGATATCGCGATGCAGTCTGGTAAGCCGAAAGAAATCGCAGAGAAAATGGTTGAAGGCCGCATGAAGAAATTCACCGGCGAAGTTTCTCTGACCGGTCAGCCGTTCGTAATGGAACCGGCAAAAACTGTTGGTCAGCTGCTGAAAGAGCATAACGCTGAAGTGACTGGCTTCATCCGCTTCGAAGTGGGTGAAGGCATCGAGAAAGTTGAGACTGACTTTGCAGCAGAAGTTGCTGCGATGTCCAAGCAGTCTTAATTATCGAAAAGGAGCCGCCTGAGGGCGGCTTCTTTTTGCGCCCATCTTGTAAATTCAGTTAACCCTTATGGGGCTGCGCTGAAAAGCGACGTACAATGTCGCTAGTATTAATTCATTTCAATCGTTGACAGTCTCAGGAAAGAAACATGGCTACCAATGCAAAACCCGTCTATAAACGCATTCTGCTTAAGTTGAGTGGCGAAGCTCTGCAGGGCACTGAAGGCTTCGGTATTGATGCAAGCATACTGGATCGCATGGCTCAGGAAATCAAAGAACTGGTTGAACTGGGTATTCAGGTTGGTGTGGTGATTGGTGGGGGTAACCTGTTCCGTGGCGCTGGTCTGGCGAAAGCGGGTATGAACCGCGTTGTGGGCGACCACATGGGGATGCTGGCTACCGTAATGAACGGTCTGGCAATGCGTGATGCACTGCACCGCGCCTATGTGAACGCTCGTCTGATGTCCGCTATTCCATTGAATGGCGTATGCGACAGCTACAGCTGGGCAGAAGCTATCAGTCTGTTGCGCAACAACCGTGTGGTGATCCTCTCCGCCGGTACTGGTAATCCATTCTTTACCACTGACTCCGCAGCTTGCCTGCGTGGTATCGAAATTGAAGCCGATGTGGTGCTGAAAGCAACCAAAGTTGACGGTGTGTTTACCGCTGACCCGGCGAAAGATCCAACTGCAACTATGTACGAGCAGCTGACCTACAGTGAAGTTCTGGAAAAAGAGCTGAAAGTAATGGACCTGGCGGCCTTCACGCTGGCTCGTGACCACAAATTACCGATTCGTGTTTTCAACATGAATAAACCGGGTGCGCTGCGCCGTGTGGTAATGGGTGAAAAAGAAGGGACTTTAATCACGGAATAATTCCCGTGATGGATAAATAAGGGTAAGATTCCGCATAAGTATCGCGGGGGCGTAAGTCTGGTTATAAGGCGTTATTGTTGCAGGCAGTTTGGTCACGGTCAGCGCGCAGCAACCGGAGCGTACATAAGTACGTGAGGATGGCGAGCACTGCCCGGGGGCAAAATGGCAAATAAAATAGCCTAATAATCCAGACGATTACCCGTAATATGTTTAATCAGGGCTATACTTAGCACACTTCCACTGTGTGTGACTGTCTGGTCTGACTGAGACAAGTTTTCAAGGATTCGTAACGTGATTAGCGATATCAGAAAAGATGCTGAAGTACGCATGGACAAATGCGTCGAAGCGTTCAAAACCCAAATCAGCAAAATACGCACGGGTCGTGCTTCTCCCAGCCTGCTGGATGGCATTGTCGTGGAATATTACGGCACGCCGACGCCGCTGCGTCAGCTGGCAAGCGTAACGGTAGAAGATTCCCGCACTCTGAAAATCAACGTGTTTGATCGTTCAATGTCTCCGGCCGTTGAAAAAGCGATTATGGCGTCCGATCTCGGCCTGAACCCGAACTCTGCAGGTAGCGACATCCGTGTTCCGCTGCCGCCGCTGACGGAAGAACGTCGTAAAGATCTGACTAAAATCGTTCGTGGTGAAGCTGAACAGGCGCGTGTTGCAGTACGTAACGTGCGTCGTGATGCGAACGATAAAGTGAAAGCACTGTTGAAAGATAAAGAGATCAGCGAAGACGACGATCGCCGTTCTCAGGACGATGTACAGAAACTGACTGATGCTGCAATCAAGAAAATTGAAGCGGCGCTGGCAGACAAAGAAGCAGAACTGATGCAGTTCTGATTTCTTGAACGACAAAAAACGCCGCTCAGTAGATCCTTGCGGATCGGCTGGCGGCGTTTTGCTTTTTATTCTGTCTCAACTCTGGATGTTTCATGAAGCAACTCACCATTCTGGGCTCGACCGGCTCGATTGGTTGCAGCACGCTGGACGTGGTGCGCCATAATCCCGAACACTTCCGCGTAGTTGCGCTGGTGGCAGGCAAAAATGTCACTCGCATGGTAGAACAGTGCCTGGAATTCTCTCCCCGTTATGCCGTAATGGACGATGAAGCGAGTGCGAAACTTCTTAAAACGACGCTACAACAACATGGTAGTTGCACCGAAGTCTTAAGCGGTCAGCAGGCTGCCTGTGATATGGCGGCGCTTGAAGATGTTGATCAGGTGATGGCGGCGATTGTCGGTGCTGCAGGCCTGTTACCTACGCTTGCCGCTATCCGCGCGGGTAAAACCATACTGCTGGCCAACAAAGAATCACTGGTCACCTGTGGACGTCTGTTTATGGACGCCGTAAAGCAGAGTAAAGCGCAGTTATTACCGGTCGATAGCGAACATAACGCCATTTTTCAGAGTTTACCGCAACCTATCCAGCACAATCTGGGATACGCTGACCTTGAGCAAAATGGCGTGGTGTCCATTTTGCTTACCGGGTCTGGTGGCCCTTTCCGTGAGACGCCATTGCACGATTTGGCAACAATGACGCCCGATCAAGCCTGCCGTCATCCGAACTGGTCGATGGGACGTAAAATTTCTGTCGATTCGGCTACCATGATGAACAAAGGTCTGGAATACATTGAAGCGCGCTGGTTGTTTAACGCCAGTGCCAGCCAGATGGAAGTGCTGATTCACCCGCAGTCAGTGATTCACTCAATGGTGCGTTATCAGGACGGCAGCGTTCTGGCGCAACTGGGAGAACCCGATATGCGTACGCCAATTGCCCACACCATGGCATGGCCGAATCGCGTGAACTCTGGCGTGAAGCCGCTCGACTTTTGCAAACTGAGTGCGTTGACATTTGCCGCACCGGATTATGATCGCTATCCATGCCTGAAACTGGCGATGGATGCTTTCGAACAAGGCCAGGCTGCGACGACCGCATTGAATGCCGCAAACGAAATCACCGTTGCTGCATTTCTTGCGCAACAAATCCGCTTTACGGATATCGCCGCATTGAATTTATCCGTTCTGGAAAATATGGATATGCGTGAACCTCAATGCGTGGACGATGTGTTGTCTGTCGATGCCTGTGCGCGTGAGGTCGCCAGAAAAGAGGTGATGCGTCTCGCAAGCTGAGGATAATCCGGCTACAGAGAGTCGTGCTATTTGTTAGCGTAGGGCTTCAGTGATATAGTCTGCGCCATCTGATCGTAAGTAGTTGGCTTTCTAAGGTCAGGTATGCCGTGGTTTTACACGGCTTTTTTTTGTATAGGCTTCAGTATTCCTGAGTACCGTAAACCCTGTCAGGGAATAAGAAACGCGTGATGTTGTCTGCTACTCAACCACTTAGCGAAAAATTGCCAGTTCATGGCTGTCGCCATGTCGCGATCATTATGGATGGCAACGGGCGCTGGGCAAAAAAGCAAGGGAAGATTCGTGCCTTTGGGCATAAAGCCGGGGCTAAATCGGTCCGCCGGGCGGTCTCTTTTGCGGCCAACAACGGTATTGAGGCGTTAACGCTGTATGCCTTTAGTAGTGAAAACTGGAACCGACCAGCGCAGGAAGTCAGTGCGTTAATGGAACTGTTTGTGTGGGCGCTCGATAGCGAAGTAAAAAGCCTGCACCGACATAACGTGCGTCTGCGTATTATTGGCGATACCAGTCGTTTTAACTCGCGTTTGCAAGAACGTATTCGTAAATCTGAAGCGTTAACTGCCGGGAATACCGGTCTGACGTTGAATATTGCGGCGAACTACGGTGGACGTTGGGATATAGTCCAGGGCGTCAGGCAACTGGCTGAAAAGGTGCAGCAAGGAAACCTGCAACCGGATCAGATAGATGAAGAGATGCTAAACCAGCATGTCTGTATGCATGAACTGGCTCCTGTAGATTTAGTAATTAGGACTGGGGGGGAGCATCGCATTAGTAACTTTTTGCTTTGGCAAATTGCCTATGCCGAACTTTACTTTACAGATGTTCTCTGGCCCGATTTCGATGAACAAGACTTTGAAGGGGCACTAAATGCCTTTGCTAATCGAGAGCGTCGTTTCGGCGGCACCGAGCCCGGTGATGAAACAGCCTGATGGGGGTCGCTTTTGCTGAAGTATCGCCTGATATCTGCTTTTGTTTTAATACCTGTCGTCATCGCGGCGCTATTTTTATTGCCGCCGGTGGGGTTCGCTATTGTTACGCTGGTAGTCTGTATGCTGGCAGCGTGGGAATGGGGACAGCTTAGCGGTTTTACCTCTCGCTCGCAGCGGGTATGGCTGGCGGTGCTGTGCGGGTTATTGTTGGCGCTGATGCTTTTTCTGTTGCCGGAATATCACCGAAATATCCATCAACCACTGGTTGAGGTCTCACTTTGGGCTTCGCTTGGCTGGTGGGTTGTCGCGTTATTGCTGGTGTTATTCTATCCCGGTTCCGCGACAATATGGCGTAAGTCCAAAACATTGCGCATTATCTTTGGCGTGCTAACTATTGTTCCCTTCTTTTGGGGCATGTTGGCGTTACGAGCCTGGCACTATGACGAGAATCATTACAGTGGCGCGATATGGCTGCTCTATGTCATGATCCTGGTCTGGGGCGCTGACTCTGGCGCATATATGTTTGGCAAATTGTTTGGCAAACATAAGCTGGCACCGAAGGTTTCTCCGGGTAAAACCTGGCAAGGCTTTATTGGCGGACTCGCGACCGCAGCGGTAATCTCATGGGGTTATGGCATGTGGGCGAATCTGGACGTTGCACCCGTCACCTTACTCATTTGCTCTATTGTCGCAGCGTTAGCCTCAGTGCTTGGCGATCTGACCGAGAGCATGTTTAAGCGTGAAGCAGGAATTAAGGACAGCGGTCATTTAATTCCAGGACATGGCGGTATTTTGGATCGTATTGATAGCCTGACGGCTGCTGTACCGGTCTTTGCTTGCCTGCTGTTGCTGGTATTCAGGACGCTTTAACGGAAGGTATTATGCTGAGTTTTCTCTGGGATTTGGCTTCGTTCATCGTTGCATTGGGTGTACTTATCACCGTGCATGAATTTGGTCATTTCTGGGTTGCCCGGCGTTGCGGTGTTCGCGTTGAGCGTTTCTCTATAGGTTTTGGTAAGGCGCTCTGGCGCCGAACTGATAAGCTAGGCACCGAATATGTCATCGCCCTGATCCCTTTGGGCGGTTATGTCAAAATGCTGGATGAGCGTGCTGAACCGGTTGCTCCGGAGCTTCGCCACCATGCCTTCAATAATAAATCTGTTGGCCAACGTGCGGCGATCATTGCCGCAGGTCCGGTTGCAAACTTCATTTTTGCTATCTTTGCTTACTGGCTGGTTTTTATCATTGGTGTGCCTGGCGTACGCCCGGTGGTTGGTGAAATATCAGCCAATTCGATAGCTGCACAAGCACAAATTGCACCAGGAACGGAACTAAAAGCCGTAGATGGTATCGAAACGCCTGATTGGGATGCCGTGCGTTTGCAGTTGGTCGATAAAATTGGTGATGAAAGCACCATCATTACCGTAGCACCATTTGGTAGCGACCAGCGGCGAGATGTAAAGCTCGATTTACGTCAGTGGGCGTTTGAGCCTGATAAAGAAGATCCAGTATCTTCTTTGGGGATTCGTCCCCGTGGGCCGCAAATTGAACCTGTAGTGGAAAATGTGCAGCCAAATTCGGCGGCAAACAAGGCGGGTTTGCAAGCAGGCGACAGGATCGTTAAAGTCGATGGTCAGCCATTAACGCAATGGGTGACCTTTGTGATGCTTGTCCGGGATAATCCGGGTAAATACTTAGCGTTGGAAATCGAAAGGCAGGGGAGTCCCTTGTCTTTAACATTAGTCCCGGAGAGCAAACCGGGCAATGGTAAGGCGATTGGTTTTGTCGGCATTGAGCCGAAAGTCATTCCTTTGCCAGATGAGTATAAAGTTGTACGCCAGTATGGGCCGTTCAACGCCATCGTCGAAGCCACGGACAAAACGTGGCAGTTGATGAAGCTGACGGTCAGTATGCTGGGAAAATTGATCACCGGTGATGTGAAACTGAACAACCTCAGTGGGCCGATCTCTATCGCCAAGGGGGCTGGGATGACAGCGGAACTCGGGGTTGTTTATTATCTACCGTTTCTTGCGCTTATTAGCGTGAACTTAGGGATAATTAACCTGTTTCCGTTGCCCGTACTTGACGGGGGGCATCTGCTGTTCCTTGCGATCGAAAAGATCAAGGGCGGACCGGTATCCGAGCGGGTTCAAGACTTTTGTTATCGCATTGGCTCGATTCTGCTGGTGCTGTTAATGGGGCTTGCACTTTTCAATGATTTCTCTCGGTTATGAGAGTTAGTTAGGAAGAACGCATAATAACGATGGCGATGAAAAAGTTGCTCATAGCGTCGCTGCTGTTTAGCAGCGCCACCGTATACGGTGCTGAAGGGTTCGTAGTGAAAGATATTCATTTCGAAGGCCTTCAGCGTGTCGCCGTTGGTGCGGCCCTCCTCAGTATGCCGGTGCGCACAGGCGACACGGTTAATGATGAAGATATCAGTAATACCATTCGCGCTCTGTTTGCTACCGGCAACTTTGAGGATGTTCGTGTCCTTCGTGATGGTGATACCCTTCTGGTTCAGGTAAAAGAACGTCCGACCATTGCCAGCATCACTTTCTCCGGGAACAAATCGGTGAAAGATGACATGCTGAAGCAAAACCTCGAGGCTTCTGGCGTGCGTGTGGGCGAATCTCTTGATCGCACCACCATTGCTGATATCGAAAAAGGTCTGGAAGACTTCTACTACAGCGTCGGTAAATATAGCGCCAGCGTAAAAGCTGTCGTGACTCCACTGCCGCGTAACCGTGTTGACCTTAAACTGGTGTTCCAGGAAGGTGTGTCAGCAGAAATCCAACAAATCAATATTGTTGGTAACCATGCTTTCACCACCGACGAACTGATCTCTCATTTCCAGCTGCGTGACGAAGTGCCGTGGTGGAACGTGGTAGGCGATCGTAAATACCAGAAACAGAAACTGGCGGGCGACCTTGAAACCCTGCGCAGTTACTATCTGGATCGCGGTTATGCCCGTTTCAACATCGACTCGACCCAGGTCAGTCTGACGCCGGATAAAAAAGGTATCTACGTCACGGTGAACATCACCGAAGGCGATCAGTACAAGCTTTCTGGCGTTGAAGTGAGCGGTAACCTTGCCGGGCACTCCGCTGAAATTGAGCAGTTGACTAAGATCGAGCCGGGCGAGCTGTATAACGGCACCAAAGTGACCAAAATGGAAGATGACATTAAAAAGCTTCTCGGTCGCTATGGTTATGCCTATCCGCGCGTACAGTCGATGCCTGAAATTAACGATGCCGACAAGACCGTTAAATTACGTGTGAACGTTGATGCGGGTAACCGTTTCTATGTGCGTAAGATCCGTTTTGAAGGTAACGACACGTCGAAAGATGCTGTTCTGCGCCGTGAAATGCGCCAGATGGAAGGGGCATGGCTGGGTAGCGATCTGGTCGATCAGGGTAAAGAGCGTCTGAATCGTCTGGGCTTCTTTGAAACAGTCGACACTGACACTCAGCGTGTTCCGGGTAGCCCGGATCAGGTTGATGTGGTCTACAAGGTCAAAGAACGTAACACCGGTAGCTTCAACTTTGGTATTGGTTACGGTACTGAAAGTGGCGTGAGCTTCCAGGCTGGCGTGCAACAGGATAACTGGTTAGGTACGGGTTATGCTGTTGGTATCAACGGAACCAAAAACGATTACCAGACCTATGCTGAACTGTCGGTAACCAACCCGTACTTCACCGTAGATGGCGTAAGCCTCGGTGGCCGTCTCTTCTATAATGACTTCCAGGCAGATGACGCCGACCTGTCCGACTATACCAACAAGAGTTATGGTACAGACGTGACGTTGGGCTTCCCGATCAACGAATATAACTCGTTGCGTGCAGGTCTGGGTTATGTGCATAACTCCCTGTCCAACATGCAGCCGCAGGTTGCGATGTGGCGTTATCTGTACTCTATGGGTGAACATCCGAGCACCTCTGATCAGGATAACAGCTTCAAAACGGACGACTTCACGTTCAACTATGGTTGGACCTATAACAAACTTGACCGTGGGTACTTCCCGACAGATGGTTCGCGTGTCAACTTGACGGGTAAAGTGACCATTCCGGGATCGGATAACGAATACTACAAAGTGACGTTAGACACGGCGACTTATGTACCGATCGATGACGATCACAAATGGGTTGTTCTGGGTCGTACTCGTTGGGGTTACGGTGATGGTTTAGGCGGCAAAGAGATGCCGTTCTACGAGAACTTCTATGCCGGTGGTTCCAGCACCGTGCGTGGCTTCCAGTCCAACACCATTGGTCCGAAAGCAGTTTACTTCCCGCATCAGGCCAGTAATTATGATCCGGACTACGATTACGAATGTGCGACTCAGGACGGAGCGAAAGACCTGTGTAAATCGGATGATGCTGTAGGTGGTAACGCCATGGCGGTTGCCAGCCTCGAACTCATCACCCCGACGCCATTCATTAGCGACAAGTATGCTAACTCGGTTCGTACTTCCTTCTTCTGGGATATGGGCACCGTTTGGGATACAAACTGGGATTCCAGCCAATATTCTGGATATCCGGACTATAGCGATCCAAGCAATATCCGTATGTCTGCGGGTATCGCCTTACAATGGATGTCCCCATTGGGGCCGTTGGTGTTCTCCTACGCCCAGCCGTTCAAAAAGTACGATGGAGACAAGGCAGAACAGTTCCAGTTTAACATCGGTAAAACCTGGTAAGTGTTCTCCACAAAGGAATGTAGTGGTAGTGTAGCGATGACTTTAGGCGATCAATATAAGATCGCCGGGCCACGCAAAGAACTGCACCCTCCGGTGCAAATGGGATGGTAAGGAGTTTATTGTGAAAAAGTGGTTATTAGCTGCAGGTCTCGGTTTAGCACTGGCAACTTCTGCTCAGGCGGCTGACAAAATTGCAATCGTCAATATGGGCAGCCTGTTCCAGCAGGTAGCACAGAAAACCGGTGTTTCTAACACGCTGGAAAATGAGTTCAAAGGCCGTGCCAGCGAACTGCAGCGTATGGAAACCGATCTGCAAGCTAAAATGAAAAAGCTGCAGTCTATGAAAGCCGGTAGCGATCGTACTAAGCTGGAAAAAGACGTGATGGCTCAGCGCCAGACTTTTGCTCAGAAAGCGCAGGCTTTTGAGCAGGATCGCGCACGTCGTTCCAACGAAGAACGCGGCAAACTGGTTACTCGTATCCAGACTGCTGTGAAATCCGTTGCCAACAGCCAGGATATCGATCTGGTTGTTGATGCAAACGCCGTTGCTTACAACAGCAGCGATGTAAAAGACATCACTGCCGACGTACTGAAACAGGTTAAATAAGTAATGCCTTCAATTCGACTGGCTGATTTAGCGCAGCAGTTGGATGCAGAACTACACGGTGATGGCGATATCGTCATCACCGGCGTTGCGTCCATGCAATCTGCACAAACAGGTCACATCACGTTCATGGTTAACCCAAAATACCGTGAGCATTTAGGCTTGTGCCAGGCGTCTGCGGTTGTCATGACCCAGGACGATCTTCCTTTCGCGAAAAGTGCCGCGCTGGTAGTGAAGAATCCCTACCTGACTTACGCGCGCATGGCGCAAATTTTAGATACCACGCCGCAGCCCGCGCAGGACATTGCACCGAGTGCAGTGATCGACGCGACGGCGAAGCTGGGTAACAACGTTTCGATTGGCGCGAACGCGGTGATTGAGTCCGGTGTTGAGCTGGGCGATAACGTGATTATTGGTGCCGGTTGCTTCGTTGGTAAAAACAGCAAAATCGGCGCAGGTTCGCGCCTTTGGGCGAACGTAACCATTTACCATGAGATCCAGATCGGTCAGAATTGCCTGATCCAATCCGGAACGGTGGTAGGTGCGGACGGTTTTGGCTATGCCAACGATCGGGGTAACTGGGTGAAGATCCCTCAGATTGGTCGCGTGATTATTGGCGATCGCGTGGAGATCGGTGCCTGTACTACTATCGATCGTGGTGCTCTGGATGACACCATTATCGGTAATGGCGTGATCATTGATAACCAGTGCCAGATTGCACATAACGTTGTGATTGGCGACAATACGGCGGTTGCCGGTGGCGTCATTATGGCGGGCAGCCTGAAAATTGGTCGTTACTGCATGATCGGCGGTGCCAGCGTAATCAACGGGCATATGGAAATATGCGATAAAGTGACGGTTACGGGCATGGGTATGGTGATGCGTCCTATCACTGAACCTGGCGTCTATTCCTCAGGCATTCCGCTGCAACCCAACAAAGTCTGGCGCAAAACCGCTGCACTGGTGATGAACATTGATGATATGAGCAAGCGTCTGAAATCGCTTGAGCGCAAGGTTAATCAACAAGACTAACGTTCCATCTTTTGTTCGCCAAACTTTACGGCCTGTCTCATTCTTACGATTGCGGCAGGCCGTGTTATTATTGTCGTTTCTTATATTTTGACAGGAAGAGTATCTTGACTACTAACACTCATACTCTGCAGATTGAAGAGATTTTAGAACTTCTGCCACACCGTTTCCCGTTCTTACTGGTGGATCGCGTGCTGGATTTTGAAGAAGGTCGTTTTCTGCGCGCAGTAAAAAATGTCTCTGTCAATGAGCCATTCTTCCAGGGCCATTTCCCTGGAAAACCGATTTTCCCGGGTGTGCTGATTCTGGAAGCAATGGCACAGGCAACAGGTATTCTGGCGTTTAAAAGCGTAGGAAAACTGGAACCGGGTGAGCTGTACTACTTCGCCGGTATTGACGAAGCGCGCTTTAAGCGCCCGGTCGTGCCAGGCGATCAAATGATCATGGAAGTCACTTTCGAAAAAACGCGCCGTGGCCTGACCCGTTTTAAAGGGGTTGCTCTGGTCGACGGTAAAGTAGTTTGCGAAGCAACGATGATGTGTGCTCGTAGCCGGGAGGCCTGATACGTGATTGATAAATCCGCCTTTGTGCATCCAACCGCCATTGTGGAAGAGGGCGCGTCGATTGGCGCCAATGCTCACATTGGTCCTTTTTGTATCGTTGGACCCCATGTCGAAATTGGTGAGGGTACCGTACTGAAATCTCACGTTGTCGTGAATGGCCATACTAAAATTGGTCGCGACAATGAGATTTATCAGTTCGCCTCCATCGGCGAAGTTAACCAGGATCTGAAATATGCTGGCGAACCGACCCGTGTGGAAATCGGCGATCGTAACCGCATTCGCGAAAGCGTCACCATTCATCGTGGCACAGTCCAGGGCGGTGGATTGACGAAGGTGGGCAGCGACAACTTACTGATGATCAATGCTCACATTGCGCACGATTGTACGGTAGGTAACCGCTGTATTCTCGCCAACAACGCAACGCTGGCGGGGCACGTATCGGTAGATGACTTCGCGATCATCGGCGGCATGACCGCAGTCCATCAGTTCTGCATCATTGGTGCGCACGTGATGGTTGGCGGTTGCTCCGGTGTGGCGCAGGACGTCCCTCCTTATGTCATTGCGCAGGGTAACCACGCAACGCCGTTCGGTGTCAATATCGAAGGGCTGAAGCGTCGCGGTTTTAGTCGTGAGGCGATTACCGCTATCCGCAATGCGTATAAGCTGATTTATCGCAGCGGAAAAACGCTCGATGAAGTGAAACCGGAAATTGCTGAACTGGCGGAAACTTATCCGGAAGTGAAAGCGTTTACCGATTTCTTTGCACGCTCAACGCGCGGTCTGATTCGTTAATGGCTGAACAGCGTCCATTAACGATTGCCCTGGTCGCCGGAGAAACCTCCGGCGATATCCTGGGGGCCGGTTTAATCCGCGCTCTGAAAGAACGTGTGCCCAACGCCCGTTTTGTTGGTGTTGCCGGGCCACGGATGCAGGCTGAAGGCTGCGAAGCCTGGTACGAAATGGAAGAGCTGGCGGTGATGGGCATTGTTGAAGTGCTCGGTCGTTTGCGTCGCTTACTGCATATTCGAGCCGATCTGACGAAACGTTTTGGTGAGCTAAAGCCAGATGTTTTTGTCGGCATTGATGCGCCTGACTTCAATATTACCCTCGAAGGTAACCTCAAAAAGCAGGGTATCAAAACCATTCATTACGTCAGTCCGTCCGTGTGGGCGTGGCGACAGAAACGCGTTTTCAAAATAGGCAGAGCCACCGATCTGGTGCTCGCATTTCTGCCTTTCGAAAAAGCGTTTTATGACAAATACAACGTGCCGTGCCGTTTTATCGGTCACACCATGGCTGATGCCATGCCGTTAGATCCAGATAAAAACGCCGCCCGTGATGTGTTGGGGATACCCCACGATGCCCACTGCCTGGCGTTGCTGCCTGGCAGTCGTGGCGCGGAAGTTGAGATGCTTAGTGCCGATTTCCTGAAAACGGCCCAGCTTTTGCGCCAGACATATCCCGATCTTGAGATTGTGGTGCCGCTGGTGAATGCCAAACGCCGCGAGCAGTTTGAATGCATCAAAGCTGAAGTTGCGCCAGACCTTGCTGTTCATCTCTTAGATGGATTGGGGCGTGAGGCGATGGTGGCAAGCGATGCGGCGTTACTGGCGTCGGGCACGGCGGCACTCGAGTGTATGCTGGCGAAATGCCCGATGGTGGTGGGGTATCGCATGAAGCCTTTCACCTTCTGGCTGGCGAAGCGACTGGTGAAAACTGATTATGTCTCTCTACCCAATTTGCTGGCGGGCAGAGAGTTAGTCAAAGAGTTATTGCAGGAAGAGTGTGAGCCGCAAAAACTGGCTGCGGCGCTGTTACCGCTGTTGGCGGATGGTAAAACCAGCCACGCAATGCACGACACCTTCCGCGAACTGCATCAGCAGATCCGCTGCAATGCCGATGAGCAGGCGGCACAAGCCGTTCTGGAGTTAGCACAATGATCGAATTTGTTTATCCGCACACGCAGCTTGTTGCGGGTGTGGATGAAGTCGGGCGCGGGCCGTTGGTTGGCGCGGTTGTCACCGCTGCCGTGATCCTCGACCCGGCGCGTCCGATTGTCGGGCTGAATGATTCCAAAAAGCTGAGCGAAAAACGCCGTCTGGCGCTGTATGAAGAGATTAAAGAGAAAGCGTTAAGCTGGAGTCTGGGTCGCGCGGAACCCCATGAAATCGACGAACTGAATATTCTACACGCGACCATGCTGGCGATGCAGCGTGCGGTTGCGGGGCTGCATATCGTCCCGGAATATGTGTTGATTGATGGTAACCGCTGCCCGAAATTACCAATGCCGTCGATGGCTGTAGTTAAAGGTGACAGCCGCGTGCCGGAAATCAGTGCCGCGTCTATTCTGGCGAAAGTCACGCGCGACGCTGAAATGGCGGCGCTGGACATCGTTTATCCACAATATGGTTTTGCCCAACACAAAGGGTATCCAACAGCTTTTCATCTTGAAAAACTGGCTGAACACGGCGCGACCGAACACCATCGGCGCAGCTTTGGCCCTGTCAAACGCGCACTGGGACTTGCGTCCTGATTCTTGTGTCGAGATTAAGTAAACCGGAATCTGAAGATGTCTGAACCACGTTTCGTTCACCTACGGGTGCACAGCGACTACTCGATGATCGATGGCCTGGCAAAAACCGCGCCGCTGGTAAAAAAGGCGGCGGCGTTGGGTATGCCAGCACTGGCGATCACCGATTTCACCAACCTTTGCGGTCTGGTGAAGTTCTACGGAGCGGGACATGGCGCAGGGATTAAACCCATCGTCGGGGCGGATTTTAACGTCCAGTGCGATCTGTTGGGGGATGAGTTAACTCACCTGACGGTACTGGCGGCTAACAATACCGGCTATCAGAATCTGACGTTGCTGATCTCAAAAGCGTATCAGCGCGGGTACGGTGCCGCCGGGCCGATCATCGATCGCGACTGGCTTATCGAATTAAACGAAGGGCTGATCCTCCTTTCCGGCGGGCGCATGGGCGACGTCGGGCGCAGCCTTTTGCGTGGTAACAGCGCGCTGGTAGATGAGTGTGTCGCGTTTTATGAAGAACACTTCCCGGATCGCTATTTTCTCGAATTGATTCGCACCGGCAGGCCGGACGAAGAAAGCTATCTGCACGCGGCGGTAGAACTGGCGGAAGCGCGCGGTTTGCCCGTCGTGGCGACCAACGACGTGCGCTTTATCGACAGCAGCGACTTTGACGCGCACGAAATCCGCGTCGCGATCCACGACGGCTTTACCCTCGATGATCCTAAACGCCCACGTAACTATTCGCCGCAGCAATATATGCGTAGCGAAGAGGAGATGTGCGAGCTGTTTGCCGACATCCCCGAAGCCCTTGCCAACACCGTTGAGATCGCCAAACGTTGTAACGTGACTGTGCGTCTTGGCGAATACTTCCTGCCACAGTTCCCGACCGGGGACATGAGCACCGAAGATTATCTGGTCAAGCGCGCAAAAGAAGGGCTGGAAGAGCGTCTGGCATTTTTATTCCCTGACGAGGAAGAACGTCTTAAGCGTCGCCCGGAATATGACGAACGTCTGGAGACTGAACTTCAGGTTATCAACCAGATGGGCTTCCCGGGCTACTTCCTCATCGTTATGGAATTTATCCAGTGGTCGAAAGATAACGGCGTACCGGTAGGGCCAGGCCGTGGCTCCGGTGCGGGTTCACTGGTGGCCTACGCGCTGAAAATCACCGACCTCGATCCGCTGGAATTTGACCTGCTGTTCGAACGTTTCCTTAACCCGGAACGTGTCTCCATGCCTGACTTCGACGTTGACTTCTGTATGGAGAAACGCGATCAGGTTATCGAACACGTAGCGGACATGTACGGTCGTGATGCGGTATCGCAGATTATCACCTTCGGTACGATGGCGGCGAAAGCGGTGATCCGCGACGTAGGCCGCGTGCTGGGGCATCCGTACGGCTTTGTCGATCGTATCTCGAAACTGATCCCGCCCGATCCGGGGATGACGCTGGCGAAAGCGTTTGAAGCAGAGCCGCAGCTGCCGGAAATCTACGAAGCGGACGAAGAAGTTAAGGCGCTGATCGACATGGCGCGCAAACTGGAAGGGGTCACCCGTAACGCCGGTAAACACGCCGGTGGGGTGGTTATCGCGCCGACCAAAATTACCGATTTTGCGCCGCTTTATTGCGATGAAGAGGGCAAACATCCGGTCACGCAGTTTGATAAAAGCGACGTTGAATACGCCGGGCTGGTGAAGTTCGACTTCCTCGGTTTGCGTACGCTCACCATCATCAACTGGGCGCTGGAGATGATCAACAAGCGGCGGGCGAAGAATGGCGAGCCGCCGCTGGATATCGCTGCGATCCCGCTGGATGACAAGAAAAGTTTTGACATGCTGCAACGCTCGGAAACCACGGCGGTATTCCAGCTTGAATCGCGCGGCATGAAAGACCTGATCAAGCGTCTGCAACCTGACTGCTTCGAAGATATGATCGCACTGGTGGCACTATTCCGCCCCGGTCCGTTGCAATCAGGGATGGTGGATAACTTTATCGACCGTAAACATGGTCGCGAAGAGATCTCCTATCCGGACGTGCAGTGGCAGCATGAAAGTCTGAAACCAGTACTGGAACCGACTTACGGCATTATCCTGTATCAGGAACAGGTAATGCAGATTGCCCAGGTACTTTCTGGTTATACCCTCGGCGGTGCAGATATGTTGCGTCGTGCGATGGGTAAGAAAAAGCCGGAAGAGATGGCTAAGCAGCGTTCTGTTTTTGCTGAAGGTGCAGAAAAGAACGGGATCAACGCCGAACTGGCGATGAAAATCTTCGACCTGGTGGAGAAATTCGCCGGTTACGGATTTAACAAATCGCACTCTGCGGCCTATGCTTTGGTGTCATATCAAACGTTATGGCTGAAAGCGCACTATCCGGCAGAGTTTATGGCGGCGGTGATGACCGCCGATATGGATAATACCGAGAAGGTGGTTGGCCTGGTGGATGAGTGCTGGCGGATGGGGCTGAAAATCCTGCCACCAGATATAAACTCCGGTCTTTACCATTTCCACGTCAACGATGACGGCGAAATCGTGTATGGTATTGGCGCCATCAAAGGGGTAGGTGAGGGGCCAATTGAGGCCATCATCGAAGCCCGTAATAAAGGCGGCTACTTTCGCGAACTGTTTGATCTCTGCGCCCGCACCGACACCAAAAAGTTGAACCGTCGTGTGCTGGAAAAACTGATCATGTCCGGGGCGTTTGACCGTCTGGGGCCACACCGCGCGGCGCTGATGAACTCGCTGGGCGATGCGTTAAAAGCGGCAGATCAACACGCGAAAGCAGAAGCCATCGGCCAGGCCGATATGTTTGGCGTACTGGCGGAAGAGCCGGAGCAAATTGAACAATCTTACGCTAGCTGCCAGCCGTGGCCGGAACAGGTGGTGTTAGATGGGGAACGTGAAACGTTAGGTCTGTACCTGACGGGCCACCCTATCAACCAGTATTTAAAAGAGATTGAGCGTTATGTCGGAGGCGTAAGGCTGAAAGACATGCACCCGACAGAACGTGGTAAAGTCACCACGGCTGCGGGGCTCGTTATTGCCGCGCGGGTTATGGTCACCAAGCGCGGCAATCGTATCGGTATCTGCACGCTGGATGACCGTTCCGGGCGGCTGGAAGTCATGTTGTTTACTGACGCCCTGGATAAATACCAGCAATTGCTGGAAAAAGACCGCATACTTATCGTCAGCGGACAGGTCAGCTTTGATGACTTCAGCGGTGGGCTTAAAATGACCGCTCGCGAAGTGATGGATATTGACGAAGCCCGGGAAAAATATGCTCGTGGGCTTGCTATCTCGCTGACGGACAGGCAAATTGATGACCAGCTTTTAAACCGACTCCGTCAGTCTCTGGAACCCCACCGCTCTGGGACAATTCCAGTACATCTCTACTATCAGAGGGCGGATGCACGCGCGCGGTTGCGTTTTGGCGCGACGTGGCGTGTCTCTCCGAGCGATCGTTTATTAAACGATCTCCGTGGCCTCATTGGTTCGGAGCAGGTGGAACTGGAGTTTGACTAATACAGGAATACTATGAGTCTGAATTTCCTTGATTTTGAACAGCCGATTGCAGAGCTGGAAGCGAAAATCGATTCTCTGACTGCGGTTAGCCGCCAGGATGAGAAACTGGATATTAACATCGATGAAGAAGTGCATCGTCTGCGTGAAAAAAGCGTAGAACTGACGCGTAAAATCTTCGCCGATCTCGGTGCATGGCAAATTGCGCAACTGGCTCGCCATCCACAGCGTCCTTATACCCTGGATTACGTTCGCCTGGCATTTGATGAATTTGACGAACTGGCAGGTGACCGCGCGTATGCAGATGACAAAGCTATCGTTGGTGGTATCGCCCGTCTCGATGGTCGTCCGGTGATGATTATTGGTCACCAGAAAGGTCGTGAAACCAAAGAGAAAATTCGCCGTAACTTTGGTATGCCAGCGCCAGAAGGTTACCGCAAAGCACTGCGTCTGATGCAAATGGCTGAACGCTTTAAGATGCCAATCATCACCTTTATCGACACACCGGGGGCATATCCAGGCGTGGGCGCAGAAGAGCGTGGTCAGTCTGAAGCCATCGCGCGTAACCTGCGTGAAATGTCTCGCCTGAGCGTACCGACTATTTGTACCGTTATTGGTGAAGGTGGTTCCGGTGGCGCGCTGGCGATTGGCGTGGGTGATAAAGTGAATATGCTGCAATACAGCACCTATTCTGTTATCTCGCCGGAAGGTTGTGCGTCCATTCTGTGGAAGAGCGCCGATAAAGCGCCGCTGGCGGCTGAAGCGATGGGCATCATCGCTCCGCGTCTGAAAGAACTGAAATTGATCGACTCCATCATCCCGGAACCGCTGGGCGGCGCTCACCGTAACCCGGAAGCGATGGCGGCGTCTTTGAAAGCGCAACTGCTGGCGGATCTGGCCGATCTCGACGTGTTAAGCACTGAAGATTTAAAAAATCGTCGTTATCAGCGCCTGATGAGCTACGGCTACGCGTAATCAGCAAATGTTCTGAAAAGGGTCACTTCGGTGACCTTTTTTGTATGTGGTTTATTTAGTCATATTATAAATACATTTAGATAATCTTACTTTCATTTCCCTCATCCCAAAAACTCTTGAACTCATGTTGATAACTCCGATTTCGGAGGCATATACCAATATACACAGTAGTTAAAAATAATATAAATTTATCAGGCTCATAGAATTTTTAAGGATAAAATATGAAAGCAATTTTAGGATTTGATCGTCTTCTTATGCCGCGTGTACTGGTGTTTTTTTACTGGCTGGCTATGGTGCTGACACTGATAGGCGGTGTCTTCTCCATATTTAGCGGAAACTTTCTCTTAGGGTTAGCTTATACCGTCATTGGTCTTATAAGCTGTCGTATGACTTTCGAATTAATTATGATAGCGTTTAAGAATAACGAATATTTGCGCCGCATTGCTGAGAGTGTTAGCAAGAATAGCGCAGAGTAATCTCCCGTAAAACGCTTCACCAAACCGCATCTCAACCGCTATTACAGGCGTTTGAGATGTTGTTTTAAAGTCAGTGTAAATGTCCGATTCATCTTTCCTGCAATTTATGCGTATTATCAATATATCGCGATGCACGTGCGTATCATATCAATGCAGGAGATTCTATGTTGGGTTTAAAACAGGTTCACCATATTGCGATTATTGCGACGGATTATGCGGTGAGCAAAGCTTTCTACTGCGATATTCTCGGCTTCACGCTGCAAAGTGAAGTCTATCGTGAAGAGCGCGATTCGTGGAAAGGGGATTTGGCGCTTAACGGGCAATATGTGATTGAACTTTTCTCATTTCCGTTCCCGCCGGAGCGTCCCAGCCGACCAGAAGCCTGCGGCCTGAGGCATCTGGCGTTTAGCGTTGATGATATCGATGCGGCAGTGGCGAACCTTGAAAGCTATAACGTGAAGTGTGAAGCCATCCGTGTCGATCCATACACGCAAAGACGCTTCACGTTCTTTAACGATCCTGACGGGCTGCCGCTGGAACTGTATGAGCAGTAAGGCTTGTCATCGCCGCATTTGCCCGGTAACGTGCCGGGCATTGCTACTGTAAAATCGCACCATCATGACACTCACGCTGAATAGACAACTTCTCACCTCACGCCAGATTCTGGTGGCCTTTAGCGGCGGGCTTGACTCTACCGTTCTGCTGCATCAGCTGGTGCAGTGGCGGACGGAAAATCCGGGCGTCACTCTGCGCGCTATCCATGTGCATCACGGTTTAAGTGCCAATGCCGATGCCTGGGTTACGCATTGCGAAAATATCTGCCACCAGTGGCAGGTGCCACTGGTGGTTGAGCGCGTACAACTTGCGCAAGAGGGGCTAGGTATTGAGGCCCAGGCACGGCAGGCGCGTTATCAGGCATTTGCTCGTACCTTGTTACCTGGCGAAGTGCTGGTTACCGCGCAGCATCTTGACGATCAATGTGAAACCTTTCTGCTGGCGCTAAAACGCGGTAGCGGCCCTGCCGGGCTTTCGGCTATGGGGGAAGTCTCCGATTTTGCCGGAACGCGGCTTATCCGCCCGTTGCTCGCCCGCACGCGGGGGGAACTGGAGCTGTGGGCGCGTGAGCATGATTTACGCTGGATTGAAGACGAAAGTAATCAGGATGATTCCTACGATCGTAATTTCCTGCGCCTGCGCGTGGTGCCGTTATTGCAGCAGCGTTGGCCGCATTTTACCGAAGCAACGGCCCGCAGCGCCGCACTTTGCGCTGAACAAGAGAGCCTGTTAGATGAATTGCTGGCGGATGATTTAGCGCACTGTCAAACGCCGCAGGGGACGTTGCAGATTGCGCCAATGATGACGATGAGCGACGCCCGTCGCGCGGCGATTATCCGCCGCTGGCTGGCAGGGCAGAATGCTCCGATGCCTTCCCGCGACGCGATGGTGCGCATCTGGCAAGAAGTGGCGCTGGCGCGGGAAGATGCTTCTCCTTGCTTGCGATTTGGTGCGTTTGAAATACGTCGCTATCAGTCGCAATTGTGGTGGATTAAATCCGTTGCCGGACAAAGCGAAACGGTTGTGCCGTGGCAGGCGTGGCAACAGCCGCTGGAATTACCGGCAAGTCTGGGAAGTGTGCAACTTATTGCGGGTGGAGATATTCGCCCTCCGCGTGCAGACGAAGCGGTCAGCGTGCGTTTTAAAGCGTCGGGATTGCTGCATATTGTCGGGCGCAACGGTGGGCGTAAGTTAAAGAAAATCTGGCAGGAACTGGGCGTGCCGCCGTGGTTGCGCGACACTACGCCGTTGCTGTTTTATGGCGAAACGCTGATTGCGGCGGCGGAGGTTTTTGTGACGCAAGACGGTGTGGCTGAAGGTGAGAATGGCGTAAGTTTTGTCTGGCAGAGAAACGCTTAGTAAGTGAAAGCCGGATAAGACGTATCAAGCGTCGCATCCGGCAAAAGTGAATCAGGACTCGCTCACCACCACCGTACCGATTTCCGGGTGGCTAAAGCTGGTAATTTTATCCAGACGTAGCTCGCGGGTTTCGCCAGCGGCTTCGACGACCAGATACTCCACATTTTTGCGGGAGACTAAATCGCTGGCCTTCCCCTGCAATTTTTCACCATCTTTCATCTCAAGTGTCAGCATTAAATGATGCTGGCAGGCGAGCTCAAGATTATCGTAATCATCACAATTGATTGGTTGATACGTATCATTCATTGACATAATCGCTCACCAGTAAGTTTGCCGCAGCGTATGCTGCTTTTTCCCTGACAGCCTCTGAAAGGGCGTCGTCGGCAGCCATTTCATTCAGCACTTTCAAAACGCAGCCCAGCGCGTCCGGAACGTATCCTAAGTCTCCGCTGGCGATTTCCGCGTACCGCTTGCGTATTAACTCACAATATTTTTCCACATGCCCTCCTGTCAGCACTCTGACTTAACCGTGGATGCAAGTCTAAGCCTACGAAGATAAACTCTGTTTCGCAAGGTGACTATACCACACTCATTTCTGCAATATCAGCGTCGCAACTGCACGTATTCCGTTACAATGGCCTCCTGATTCGAAAGGAGTTTTCTTATGGCGCTTAAAGCGACAATTTATAAAGCGACGGTTAATGTAGCCGATCTCGACCGCAACCAGTTTCTCGATGCCTCTCTGACGCTGGCGCGCCATCCTTCAGAAACCCAGGAGCGTATGATGCTGCGCCTGCTGGCGTGGCTGAAATATGCTGATGAACGTTTGCAATTTACCCGTGGCTTGTGTGCCGATGATGAGCCGGAAGCGTGGCTGCGTAACGATCACCTGGGTATTGATTTGTGGATTGAGCTGGGGCTGCCGGATGAGCGGCGGGTTAAGAAAGCCTGTACTCAGGCCGCAGAAGTGGCGCTGTTTGCCTATAATAGTCGGGCCGCGCAAATCTGGTGGCAGCAAAATCAGAGCAAATGCGCGCAGTTTGCCAATCTTTCCGTCTGGTATCTGGACGACGAGCAACTGGCAAAAGTGAGCGCCTTTGCCGATCGTACCATGACGCTGCAGGCAACGATTCAGGATGGTGTTATCTGGTTATCGGATGATAAGAATAATCTGGAAGTGAACTTAACCGCCTGGCAACAACCTTCATGATTGTGATTTCCCGACATGTCGCTATCCCCGATGGTGAGCTTGAGATCACCGCCATTCGTGCGCAGGGTGCGGGCGGGCAGCATGTTAATAAGACCTCAACGGCTATTCATCTGCGTTTTGACATTCGGGCGTCCAGCCTGCCAGAGTATTATAAAGAGCGCCTGCTCGCCGCCAGCCATCATTTGATCAGCAGTGATGGAGTGATTGTCATTAAGGCACAGGAATACCGCAGCCAGGAGCTAAACCGTGAAGCGGCGCTGGCCCGGCTGGTGGCTGTGATTAAAGATTTAACAACAGAACAAAAAGCCCGGCGACCCACGCGCCCCACCCGTGCATCGAAAGAGCGCAGGCTGGTATCGAAAGCACAAAAATCAAGCGTGAAGGCGATGCGCGGCAAAGTGCGCAGCGGTCGGGAATAAAAAGTAAGGAATGGATGGTGAAAAAAGCGATAGTGACGGCGATGGCTGTAATCAGCCTCTTTACTCTAATGGGATGTAATAATCGGGCCGAAGTCGATACGCTTTCCCCGGCGCAGGCTGCCGAACTGAAACCGATGCCGCAAAGTTGGCGCGGCGTGCTGCCGTGTGCCGATTGCGAAGGAATCGAAACCTCTCTGTTCCTCGAAAAAGACGGAACATGGGTGATGAATGAACGTTATCTGGGGGCGCGTGAAGAGCCTTCCTCTTTCGCTTCCTACGGTACATGGGCGCGAACCGCTGACAAGCTGGTATTAACCGACAGCAAAGGTGAAAAGTCATATTATCGGGCGAAAGGGGATGCGCTGGAGATGCTCGATCGTGAAGGTAATCCGATTGAATCGCAGTTCAACTACACGCTGGAACCTGCAAAGTCCAGCCTCCCCATGACACCGATGACTCTGCGTGGCATGTATTTTTATATGGCTGATGCGGCGACCTTTACTGATTGCGCGACCGGAAAACGTTTCATGGTGGCGAATAACGCAGAGCTGGAACGGGGCTACCTGGCTGCGCGCGGTAACAGTGAAAAATCCGTGTTACTGTCTGTAGAAGGTCACTTTACGCTTGAGGCTAACCCGGATACCGGTGCGCCGACCAAAGTATTAGCGCCCGATACGGCGGGTAAATTTTACCCGAACAAGGATTGCAGTAGTTTGGGGCAGTAGCCCGTTTTTGAGACAGAAACAAACGAAAAATTGCCTGATGCGCTGCGCTTATCAGGCCTACAGCATATAGTGCAACATTTTGAATTAGCACGATTTTGTAGGCCGGATAAGGCGTTCACGCCGCATCCGGCATTTTGTGCACGAGGCTGGCTTTTATCACCGAGTCAGCCCAACAAAGCGACCCGCTTTGATATAAATTCCTGGCTTCAGGTGCCCAATATACTGTAACTGCGTTTCTGGCTTAAACGCAGAGACATCACCAATACGCATATGCATCAGATCGGCAGGGCTAATCCAGCCCGATTGCGCCAGCGTAAGCGGATGCCCGGCTTTGGCAAATGCATCAGTGACAAATTCCGAACAAAACCACGACTTTTTGTCTCCTTCGCCCACACTGCTTAACTGCGCTTTCGCCAGGCCGCTGACGCACTGTTGGCGAAAATCCTCGGAGAACGGATTCAGTGAGCACATCTGGCGAGTCACCATAAATGGAATAAATTCGACAATGCCGCGATAGTTATAACCGCTATCTTTGATTTTATTGGCAAACGCGGTGATATCTGTGGCTTGTTGCGGGGTAAGATCCGGGACTCGTAAGACGAAAAGCTTATCACTATGCTTCATCGCTTTTTTAAGGGAAACAATCTGGACACCATCCCCTGTCGCTTCTGCAACGTTATTATCACCCAGATAGATTGCAACGTGACTCACAGAGGAAGTGCTGAAGACGCGGATTCCAAATGAGGTTACCCCAAGGCTTGAGGAGAACAGCAAATCGCCGGGTTTGAGATCAGGTACCGTTATTTCTTTTATTGATTGTTCGGTGAAAGAGCTTTGATGCTGGAATTTGACAGCCCATGTTTTTGCCTCGACATCTACCGCTGTGGCAGAGGAGTCTGGCTGGCTGATATCAACGGTACAGGCCGAAAGTAAAAGAAAGCTGGGGAGAAGCAGGCGGTAGTACGCCTTTGGTTTATCCATTTTATACAATCCATGTAAAAAAGGGCCCTGAAATTCAGGACCCTTTCTGGCATCAGCCTTTAATCTGTTTCACCAGATAATCGACGATGTCACCGGTCTTAATTAACTGTTTCTCGCCGTTACGACGATATTTGTATTCGATATCGTCGTTGTCGAGGTTACGGTCGCCAAGCACAATAGTGTGCGGAATACCGATCAGTTCCATATCAGCAAACATCACGCCCGGACGCTCTTTGCGGTCATCCAGCAGCACTTCGATACCCTGCGCACGCAGTTCGCTGTACAGTTTCTCAGCCAGCTCTTGTACGCGGAAGGATTTGTGCATGTTCATCGGCAGAATTGCGACCTGGAACGGTGCGATAGCGTCAGGCCATACGATGCCGCGTTCGTCGTAGTTCTGCTCAATCGCCGCAGCGACTACGCGCGTTACCCCGATACCGTAGCAACCCATCGTCAGGATCTGGTTACGACCATCTTCGCCCTGAACGGAGGCTTTCAGTGCTTCGGAGTACTTAGTACCCAGCTGGAAGATGTGACCGACTTCGATACCACGTTTGATCAGCAGCGTACCCTGACCATCCGGGCTTGGATCGCCTGCCACCACGTTACGGATATCAGCAACTTCCGGGGTGGCGACATCGCGATCCCAGTTGATACCGAAGTAGTGTTTGCCATCGATGTTAGCACCGGCAGCAAAATCACTCATTGCCGCAACGGTACGGTCAATCACCACCGGAATCGGCATGTTTACCGGACCCAGTGAGCCTGGGCCTGCTTTAACCACGGCACGAATTTCTTCTTCGGTCGCGAAAGTCAGCGGGCTGGCAACCTGTGGCAGTTTTTCTGCTTTAACTTCGTTCAGCTCGTGGTCACCACGCACCAGCAACGCAACCAGCGGGAAGCTACTGCCTTCAACCGCTTTAACCAGCAGAGTCTTAACCGTTTTCTCAATCGGCAGATTGAACTGTTCAACAAGTTCAGCGATGGTTTTCGCGTTCGGCGTATCAACCAGAGTCATTTCCTGGGTGGCAGCAGCGCGCGGTTCTTTCGGCGCGATAGCTTCTGCCAGTTCAATGTTCGCTGCATAGTCAGAGGTGTCGGAGAAAACCACATCGTCTTCACCGCTCTGCGCCAGCACCTGGAATTCGTGAGAGGCGCTGCCGCCGATAGAACCGGTGTCAGCCTGTACGGCGCGGAAATCCAGCCCCATACGGCTAAAGATTTTGCTGTAGGCCGCATACATTGCATCGTAGGTTTCCTGCAGGGATTCCTGAGAAGTGTGGAAAGAGTAAGCATCTTTCATCAGGAATTCGCGGGAACGCATGACGCCGAAACGCGGACGCACTTCATCACGGAACTTGGTCTGGATCTGATAGAAGTTCAGCGGCAGCTGTTTGTAAGAGCTAAGCTCGTTACGAATCAGGTCAGTGATCACTTCTTCGTGAGTCGGGCCGAGTACGAACGGACGCTCGCCACGGTCAACAAAACGCAGCAGTTCCGGACCGTACTGTTCCCAACGACCACTCTCTTGCCACAAATCGGCTGGCTGAACCACCGGCATCGACACCTCGATCGCACCGGCGTTGTTCATCTCTTCACGCACGATGTTTTCGACTTTTTTTAGAACGCGCACGCCGGTCGGCAGCCAGGTATATAACCCGGAGGCCAGCTTGCGGATCATCCCGGCGCGTAGCATCAGCTGATGGCTGATCACCTCGGCGTCGGCAGGTGTCTCCTTGAGAGTGGAGAGCAGGTATTGGCTAGTACGCATGTTGTTACGGTTCCAGTTGGAAGGTAGAACAGGCTCAAGGCGAGCCTGGGACAAAAAAAGTGATTTAGTTTACCAGTGCAAAAGAAATGTCAAAAGAGAAGGGCGTGAATTTAACGCGGTTCCAGCGCAAAGACTTCGAAACCTGCGTCGGTGACGCGCCAGCGAACGTTAAAATCATGCAGCCAGACGGCATAGGTTTTGCCCGTTTCCTCACCTTTACGATAGGCCGGGCGCGGGTCCTGCGCCAGTACTTCGCGGATAAACAGCGTTAACTGCGGATAACGCTTCTCCAGCGTCAAAAGTTGCTTTTCAACGTCTGCGGTAAAGCTTACTGCCATCTCTGCCACTGGCGCACTTTGCGCATAGCTGGCACTGGCATCGGGAAGCGATTCGGCAAAGGGGAGATACGGTTTGATATCCACTACCGGCGTACCATCGACCAGATCCAGACTGCCGAGCTTCAGAATCACGCTGTCTTTATGGCAAACAACCTCTTTCAGCTCTACCAGCGACATACCAATCGGGTTAGGGCGGAAAGTAGAGCGTGTGGCGAAAACACCCATTCTGGCATTACCGCCAAGACGAGGCGGACGCACAGTCGGACGCCAGCCGCCTTCCATCGTTTGATGAAAGACGAAAAGGATCCATAAATGGCTGAACGCTTCCAGGCCGCGCACGGCGTCGGCCTGGTTGTAGGGAGCAATGAGATGCAGTTCGCCGTTGGCGCTTTTTACCAGACCTGGCTGGCGCGGAACGGCGAATTTTTCTTTATAGGGCGAGCGAATAACGCCTATTTGCTCAAACTGGAAACTGCTCATTTTGCCGTAATGTTAAGCGCAGAACCGATACATACAGCCTGACGATAGCAGCCTGGCGTACCGCTGGTGACTTCACAGCTATGCAGTAAAACCGCATTGGCTTTCATTTTAGAGGCGTTGATTTGCATTCGTTTGCGCGCGGTCGGGATGCTCGGCGGAGAATCCTGATTAGAGGCCTGGCAAGAATCACCACTGACTTCCCCAAGATCGCGGAATGGCTTACCGACTAATTCTTCAGCATTAGTATAAATTCGGACCGGCGTGGCGCGCGGTGCTTTCGGTTTTGCTGGCTCCGCTTTTGGCTGGGGTGCGGTGCTTTGAACAGGTTCGACAGGGGATCTGCTTAACATGGAACAGCCGCTCAGCATGAGTGCTAATAAACAGATCGGTAAAGCACGCATAGTATTTCCTCAATGTATGATCAAAACGTCAATATTGAATCAGGCGCTTATAAAAATGACAAGACGGGCAAGCGCCCGTCCTGAATGATATTACAAATTGTGGAAACAGCCTAAAAATTACCAGCCTTTAACTGCACCGCCGTTAAACACGTTGTTTGCTGCTTCATAAACTTCGTCAGACTGATAAGCCTGGACGAATTTCTTCACGTTTTCCGCGTCTTTGTTATCTTCACGCGTTACGATCAGGTTTACGTACGGAGACTCTTTATCTTCGACAAAGATACCGTCTTTCGCCGGAGTCAGGCCAATCTGGCTGGCATAGGTGGTGTTGATAACTGCCAGAGCGATTTGCGCGTCGTCCAGAGAGCGCGGCAGCTGTGGTGCTTCCAGTTCAACAATTTTCAGGTTTTTTGGGTTCTCAACAACATCAAGAACGGTCGGCAGCAGGCCAACGCCATCTTTCAGTTTGATCAAGCCCACTTTTTGCAGCAGCAGCAGTGAACGACCGAGGTTAGTTGGGTCGTTTGGAACTGCAACCTGCGAACCATCCTGCAGTTCATCCAGAGATTTGATCTTCTTGGAGTAACCGGCAATTGGATAAACAAAAGTGTTGCCTACAGCTACCAGTTTGTAGCCACGATCTTTCAGTTGCTGATCAAGGTACGGCTTGTGCTGGAAAGCGTTAGCGTCGATATCGCCTTTGCTCAATGCTTCGTTTGGCAGAACATAGTCGTTGAAGGTTACCAGTTCAACGTCCAGACCATATTTGTCTTTCGCGACTTTTTGCGCGACTTCTGCAACCTGCTGTTCGGCACCGACAATGACGCCGACTTTAATGTGGTTCGGATCTTTTTCATCCTGACCGCAACCTACCAGTGCCAGTGATCCAATCAGGGCTCCCACTGCCGCAAAGGTTTTGAATTTGAACGCCATACCTTATTCCTTCTTCAATTATTTATGTTGTGTTGAACGTTACTTGCGAGTGACAGCCCGGACGATGCGGTCGCCTGCGAACTGAATTAAATAAACCAGAATGACCAGCAATACCAGTACCGTATTCATCACTGTCGCGTTATAGCCGATGTAGCCATACTGATAGCCAATCTGACCTAAACCACCGGCACCGACTGCGCCACCCATTGCGGAATAACCGACCAGGGTAATCAGGGTGATAGTTGCGGCGTTTACCAGACCCGGCAACGCTTCCGGTAACAGCACTTTACGGACGATCTGCATTGGCGTGGCACCCATTGCGCGGGAGGCTTCAATTAACCCGGTTGGGATCTCCAGCAGGGCGTTCTCGACCATACGCGCAATAAACGGTGCTGCACCAACGGTCAGTGGAACAATCGCTGCCTGCAAACCAATCGATGTACCGACAATAACGCGAGTAAACGGAATCATCCATACCAGCAAGATAATGAACGGGATGGAACGGAAAATGTTCACAATCGCTGAAACGGTACGATACAACTTCGCGTTAGCAATAATTTGCCCCGGACGCGTGACATAAAGCAGGACGCCAACCGGCAGACCAATCACAAACCCAAAAAAACCGGATACGAAGGTCATTGCCAGCGTTTCCCATACGCCACGAACCAGCAGCCACATCATCGGCTCAGACATAACCCAGTACCTCTACTTTTACATGGTGTTCCTGCAGCCAGGCAATGGCGGCTTGCGTATCTTGTTGTGTGCCGTGCATTTCAGTCAGCATGATGCCGAACTTAACGCCACCGGCGTAATCCATCTGCGCGCTAATAATGTTGTTGTTGACATTGAAACGACGCGCGGTTTCAGAAAGCAGCGGGGCATCGACCGACTGGCCGGTAAACTCAAGGCGCAGCATCGGTACGCAGTCTGCGAATGGCTCCGCTTGCAGACGTTCCTGATAATCTTCCGGGATATCCAGATGCAGGGTTGACTGAATAAACTTCTGCGCCAGCGGCGTTTTCGGATGCGAGAACACTTCGCTTACCGTGTCTTGCTCGATCAGTTCGCCATTGCTGATGACCGCCACACAATCACAAATGCGCTTAACAACGTCCATTTCGTGGGTGATCAACAGAATCGTCAAACCCAGACGGCGGTTGATGTCTTTTAGCAGTTCGAGAATAGAACGCGTGGTTGCCGGGTCCAGCGCGCTGGTGGCTTCATCGCACAGCAATACTTTGGGATTGCTGGCTAATGCACGGGCAATCGCCACACGTTGTTTCTGCCCGCCGGAAAGGTTCGACGGGTAGCTATCATGCTTATCGCCAAGGCCAACCAATGACAGCAATTCTGTCACGCGACGTTTAATCTCGTCTTTCGGCGTGTTGTCCAGCTCCAGCGGCAGCGCCACGTTGCCAAAAACAGTACGCGAAGAGAGCAGGTTAAAATGCTGGAAAATCATACCAATCTGGCGGCGAGCTTTGGTCAACTCGGATTCTGACAGCGTAGTCAGTTCCTGGCCATCTACCAGCACGCTACCCTCGGTTGGGCGCTCCAGCAGGTTTACACAACGTATAAGCGTACTCTTACCCGCGCCTGAGGCACCGATAACGCCATAAATTTGTCCAGCTGGCACATGCAGGCTGACGTTGTTCAACGCCTGGATGGTGCGGGTGCCCTGGTGGAACACTTTGGTGATATTCGAAAGTTTTATCATTGATTATTTATTATCGTCATTAAGTTAGTCGTGGCATTTCGAATGCCTGGAACGGGCAACGCCGTTAATGAAATGGATGTTAAGGCATCCAGACGTCTAAATCAATCAGGTTTATGCGAAGAGCACTTTCTTGCAGGTCGAAACATGCGATACTAGCGTCACATGCCTTATTAAGGAGCTATAAAAGGTGGCGAAGAGCGTACCCGCAATTTTTCTTGACCGTGATGGCACCATTAATGTCGATCACGGCTATGTCCATGAGATCGACAACTTTGAATTTATCGACGGTGTTATTGACGCCATGCGCGAGCTGAAAAAAATAGGCTTTGCGCTGGTGGTAGTAACCAACCAGTCTGGCATTGCTCGCGGTAAATTTACTGAAGCACAGTTTGAAACGCTGACCGAGTGGATGGACTGGTCGCTGGCGGTCCGCGATGTCGATCTGGATGGCATCTATTATTGCCCGCATCATCCGCAGGGTAGTGTTGAAGAGTTTCGCCAGGTCTGCGATTGCCGCAAACCACATCCGGGGATGCTTTTGTCAGCACGCGATTATTTGCATATTGATATGGCCGCTTCTTATATGGTGGGCGATAAATTAGAAGATATGCAGGCAGCGGCTGCGGCGAACGTGGGAACAAAAGTGCTGGTGCGTACGGGTAAACCTATTACGCCTGAAGCAGAAAACGCGGCGGATTGGGTGTTAAATAGCCTGGCAGACCTGCCGCAAGCGATAAAAAAGCAGCAAAAACCGGCGTAGTGATTAAAAGATGAGCGGTTGAAATAAAAATGCATTTTTCCGCTTGTCTTCCTGAAACGACTCCCTATAATGCGCCTCCATCGACACGGCGGATGTGAATCACTTCACACAAACAGCCGGTTCGGTTGAAGAGAAAAATCCTGAAATTCAGGGTTGACTCTGAAAGAGGAAAGCGTAATATACGCCACCTCGCGACAGTGAGCTGAAAGCCGCGTCGCAACTGCTCTTTAACAATTTATCAGACAATCTGTGTGGGCACTCGAAGATACGGATT
>NZ_PTRI01000023.1:0-78353 GCF_002965965.1 Escherichia sp. MOD1-EC5495 | reverse complement strand
GTAGCGCGGTGGTCCCACCTGACCCCATGCCGAACTCAGAAGTGAAACGCCGTAGCGCCGATGGTAGTGTGGGGTCTCCCCATGCGAGAGTAGGGAACTGCCAGGCATCAGATAAAGCGAAAGGCCATCCGGAAGGATGGCCTTTTTGCGTTGCTGCAGAAAGAATGCCGGATGCGACGCTGGCGCGTCTTATCCAGCCTACACTTGCTCATCCGTCCTGCTTTTGCATCCACTCCACCACAAAATCAACCAGCCCCTCAACATCATTAATATCCAGTAACGCGACATCAACATTAAGCGGTACATCGCTGGCTACAGCAATGACATGCCTGTCTATCACTAACTCTTCTGGTCGATGTCCGGCTCCATCGCGAAATAGCACAATCTTCGCGATCTCTTCATGCTTGAACCCTTCGACCAGAATCAAATCCAGCTTTGAGGTATTCATTCGGCTTGCGAGGAAATGTAGATCCAGTTCTTCTTTGTCTGGCGTTTCCGTCATCAAAGCCCATCGTTGCTGGCTGGCAACGATGGTTTGCGCCGCGCCAGCCTTGCGCAGCTCATAGCTATCTTTGCCTGGCTTATCAACATCCATATCATGATGCGTATGCTTAATCAGCCCCGGACGGATCCCCCTGGCGCATAATGCCGGGATCAGTTTTTTCAGCAGCGTAGTTTTTCCGGTGCCACTCCACGCAGCAAAGGCGAGTAACGGTATCATCGTTTTTCCTGCCATCGGGCAAGCTCCTCTGGCGTATTCACGTTTATAAATGCCTCTTTGCGATCGCTGAAATCAACCGCGTGACCGCCAGCAAGATTCATAAAAGCCATCACCCGGCGCTCTCCGGACAGCAGGTATTTCTGCAATAATGGCTCAATAGCGCGGTTTACCAGGGCTATAGTCGGGTGATCGCGTTCGCCGTCATGAACCCACACGACAGACGCATCTTTGCGCTGATGGTTAAGTCGGGAGACTAAATCCTGGGGAATATAGGGTGTATCGCACGGACAAAACAAAAACCACTCGCCTTTTTCCTGCTGCATTACTGAAAGCATTCCCGCCAGTGGCCCAGGGTAATCCGCCAGAGAATCCGCTATCACTTTCAGACCGGTTGCCTGATAGATTTCCTGATGGCGATTGGCATTAACCACGACGTGAGACAGCTGCGTCATAAGCGCGTCAGCGACATGTTGCCACAGCGGTTTGCCATTTAATTCAAGCAATCCTTTATCTACGCCGCCCATTCGTCTGGCTTTACCTCCTGCCAGCACAACGCCTGTTATCATCGTCATCAGATTCACCGATATCGCCTCTTTTATTGTGGGATTGACCCTGCTAACGTGTCTGTCTCAAGAGTAAGGAGCATCACTATGAAATGTAAACGTCTGAATGAAGTTATTGAACTCCTCCAGCCAGCCTGGCAAAAAGAGCCAGATCTTAACCTGCTGCAATTTTTGCAGAAACTGGCGAAAGAGTCAGGTTTTGACGGCGAACTGGCGGATTTGACGGATGACATTCTGATCTATCATTTGAAAATGCGTGATTCCGCGAAAGATGCGGTGATCCCAGGTTTGCAGAAAGATTATGAAGAAGACTTCAAAACGGCGCTATTACGCGCACGCGGCGTAATTAAAGAGTAAAAGCTTGTAAGCGGCGCGACCAAAATCATCGTGAAATGATATCCTTCATCATTCGTAATGTTTTCCGGATGATGGGATGAACAACAACGCTTTTACTTTCCAGACACTACACCCGGATACCATCATGGACGCTCTGTTTGAGCAAGGGATCCGGGTGGATTCCGGGCTTACCCCGCTTAACAGCTATGAAAACCGTGTCTATCAATTTCAGGACGAAGATCGTCGACGTTTTGTCGTCAAATTTTACCGCCCTGAACGCTGGACAGCCGATCAAATCCTCGAAGAACATCAATTTGCGTTGCAGTTGGTAAACGATGAAGTGCCGGTCGCAGCGCCAGTGGTGTTCAATGGCCAGACTTTATTGAATCATCAGGGATTTTATTTCGCCGTTTTCCCAAGCGTCGGTGGTCGCCAGTTCGAAGCTGATAATATCGATCAGATGGAAGCGGTTGGTCGTTATCTGGGGCGTATGCACCAGACGGGGCGCAAACAGCTTTTTATCCATCGCCCGACCATCGGCCTGAATGAATATTTCATTGAGCCACGTAAACTGTTTGAGGACGCTACGCTGATACCTTCCGGGTTGAAAGCGGCATTCCTGAAAGCGACAGATGAGCTGATCACCGCCGTTACAGCGCACTGGCGGGAAGATTTCACCGTTCTGCGGCTACATGGTGACTGCCATGCCGGGAACATTCTCTGGCGCGATGGTCCGATGTTTGTCGATCTGGATGATGCACGTAATGGTCCGGCTATTCAGGATTTGTGGATGTTGCTGAATGGTGATAAAGCCGAGCAGCGGATGCAACTGGAAACTATTATTGAAGCTTATGAAGAATTTAGCGAGTTCGACACCGCTGAAATCGGACTGACTGAACCTTTACGCGCCATGCGTTTAGTTTATTATCTTGCCTGGCTAATGCGGCGTTGGGCTGATCCCGCGTTCCCGAAAAATTTCCCGTGGTTAACCGGGGAAGATTACTGGCTGCGACAGACGGCGACTTTTATAGAACAGGCAAAAGTTCTACAAGAACCCCCTTTGCAATTAACACCTATGTATTAATCGGAGAGAGTAGATCATGAAAAAGATTTGGCTGGCGCTGGCTGGTTTAGTTTTAGCGTTTAGCGCATCGGCGGCGCAGTATGAAGATGGTAAGCAGTACACCACTCTGGAAAAACCGGTTGCTGGCGCGCCGCAAGTGCTGGAGTTTTTCTCTTTCTTCTGTCCGCACTGCTATCAGTTTGAAGAAGTTCTGCATATTTCTGATAACGTGAAGAAAAAACTGCCGGAAGGCGTGAAGATGACTAAATACCACGTCAACTTCATGGGTGGGGATCTGGGCAAAGAACTGACTCAGGCATGGGCAGTGGCGATGGCGCTGGGCGTGGAAGACAAAGTCACGGTTCCGCTGTTTGAAGGCGTACAGAAAACCCAAACCATTCGTTCTGCATCTGATATTCGCGATGTATTCATCAACGCAGGTATTAAAGGTGAAGAGTACGACGCGGCGTGGAACAGCTTTGTGGTGAAATCTCTGGTCGCTCAGCAGGAAAAAGCCGCAGCTGACGTGCAATTGCGTGGCGTTCCGGCGATGTTTGTTAACGGCAAATATCAGCTGAACCCGCAGGGTATGGATACCAGCAATATGGATGTTTTTGTTCAGCAGTATGCTGATACAGTGAAATATCTGTCTGAGAAAAAATAATTCATTGTAAATTACATAAGGCCCGTGAATATTCACGGGCTTTTTTTATTATTTAATAAATATAAATACATTCTGATAATGCACCCTGTTACTGGACATTATTTCAGCATAAGTGGATATTCAAAGTTTTGCTGTTTTATCAGGGAATATTTATATGATACGTAAGTCAGTTACAGGTGTCATTGTTGCGTTAACCGTTATCTGGGGTGGTGGCACATGGTACACAGGTACGCAAATTCAGCCTGGTGTCGAAAAGTTTATTAAAGATTTTAACGATGCTAAAAAGAAAGGTGAACATGCCTACGATATGACATTAAGTTATAAAAACTTTGAAAAAGGCTTTTTTAATTCCCGTTTTGAAATGCAACTTACATTTGATAACGGCGCACCCGATTTCAATATCAAGTCAGGCCAGAACGTTGCATTTGATGTGGATGTTGAGCACGGTCCGTTACCCATCACAATGTTAATGCGTGGTAATGTCATCCCCGCACTGGCAGCGGCAAAAGTGAACTTAGTGAATAATGAACTGACACAACCGCTATTTACCGCCTCGAAAAATAAATCGCCCGTTGAAGCGAAATTGCGATTCGCGTTTGGTGGCTCATTCTCCACGACATTAGATGTTGCCCCTGCAGAGTATGGAGAGTTTTCCTTTGGTGAAGGCCAGTTTACTTTTAATGGTGATGATAGTTCATTGTCTAACCTGGATATTGAAGGCAAGGTCGAAGATATTGTCCTGAAATTATCGCCAATGAGCAAAGTAACGGCGAAGAGTTTTACCATTAATTCTCTGACGCGATTAGAAGAAAAGAAATTTCCGGTTGGTGAAAGCGAGTCAAAATTTAATCAGATTAACATTATCAATCGCGGTGAAGACGTTGCCCAACTCGATAATTTCGTTGCAAAAACCAGGCTAGATCGCGTAAAAGATAAAGATTATATCAATGTCAATCTGACCTACGAACTTGATAAGTTAACAAAAGGGAATCAGCAACTCGGTAGTGGTGAGTGGTTATTGATTGCTGAATCTATTGATCCCTTAGCGGTGCGTCAATTTATCATCCAGTATAACATTGCGATGCGGAAGCAGCTTGCTGCACACCCTGAGTTAGCAAACGATGAAGCTGCTCTGCAAGAAGTGAATGCTGCATTGTTCAAAGAGTATTTACCGTTATTACAAAAAAGTGAGCCAGTTATTAAATTACCGGTTAGCTGGAGAAATACTCTCGGAGAACTAAACGCCAATCTGGATCTTAGTATTGATGATCCAGCCAAATCTTCATCATCCATAAACAAAGATATCAAATCGTTCAATTTAAACGTGGCTTTACCGCTTAATGTTGTTACAGAAACAGCAAAACAACTTAATTTATCTGAAGGTATGGATGCTGAAAAAGCCCAGAAGCGGGCGGATAAACAAATCAGCGGGATGATGACATTAGGTCAGATGTTTCAGTTAATCACGATTGACAACAATACCGCCTCGCTACAGTTGCGTTATACACCGGGTAAAGTTGTTTTTAACGGGCAGGAGATGAGCGAAGAAGAATTTATGTCTCGTGCCGGACGTTTTGCACATTAATATAATATCTCGCCTCTGCTAATTCAGAGGCGAGAAAAGCTACTTATTCTGGCGCTGCGATGACATCAATGACGTCAGAAGCCTGTCTTTTTCATGCCACAGTGAGTTCAGCCATTGCTGAAAATGGCGTTTAAAGCTTTTGTCATTGATATAGTCGCCATGCAATTCTTCAGCAATAGGTTGTAAATCCACATGCACGACAATTCTGGTCAGTTTGCCACTTAGCATATCGAAGAATGGTTGACGGTGATTATCCGGGTAACACAGCGTAACGTTGAGCAATTTATCGAATTGTTTACCCAGTACATTCAGCGCCATCGCAATACCGGCAGCTTTTGGCGGCAGAAGATTTTGAAATGTTGAGTGGGTTTGCTGGTGTTTCTCTTCAGTGAAGCGGGAACCCTCAACAAAATTCACAATAGTGGTGGGATGCAGGCGAAATTTTTCGCAGGAACGACGAGTGGTTTCTACATCTTTACCGCGTCGCTCCGGATGACGTAACAAATAAGCGCGCGAATAACGCTTCATAAACGGCATATCCAGCGCCCAACACGCCAGGCCAAGAAAAGGCACCCAGGCCAGTTGCTGTTTGAGGAAATATTTATTCATCGGAATGTGCTTACGAAACAGCACACACAGTACGACAATATCTGCCCAGCTATGGTGATTACAAATAAGCAGATACCAGTTCTTTTTACTTAACCCTTCCAGCCCGTGAACTTCCCATCGCAAATGTGGATTAAGGTGTAGTAATAGCGCCAGTCCTTCGCACCAGCAATACATCATAAAATCACAAAAACGTGAAACTTTTCGCCATATCATTGGCACAGGTAACAATAGTTTTACGATCCCGGCAATGATGATCGGGACGGAACAAAAAATGGTAACCAAAATGGTCAATACGATACTCAGCAAAAGGGTTATCGTAGCGAGTATTCTCGTCATAATTAATTTATTCAAAAAGTTAGCCATAGACAGTGCGCGAAAGAAGCGCAAGGCGCAGATTTTAGCAGAAAACGCCCCAAATAACGGATGATCCTGAAGTAGAAAAATAATTTATATCTATCCACATTAGAAGAAATCCTATTATCTCAATTATTAGGGATGGCTTTATTTTTAACTGCATGAAAAACAAAGATAAACATCATGCTGTAAAAAGCATGATAATAAATTAAAAGCGATGTAAATAATTTATGCACAAAGTTATCCACATGACGATTTGCGAGCGATCCAGAAGATCTACAAAAGATTTTCACGAAAAGCGGTGAAAAACTCATGTTTTCATCCTGTCTGTGGCATCCTTTACCCATAATCTGATAAACAGGCACGGACATTATGGTTCAGATCCCCCAAAATCCACTTATCCTTGTAGATGGTTCATCTTATCTTTATCGCGCATATCACGCGTTTCCGCCGCTGACCAACAGCGCAGGCGAGCCGACCGGTGCGATGTACGGTGTCCTCAACATGCTGCGTAGTCTAATCATGCAATATAAACCGACACATGCAGCGGTGGTCTTTGACGCCAAGGGAAAAACCTTTCGTGATGAACTGTTTGAACATTACAAATCACATCGCCCGCCAATGCCGGACGATTTGCGAGCGCAAATCGAACCCCTGCACGCAATGGTCAAGGCGATGGGACTGCCGCTGCTGGCGGTTTCTGGCGTAGAAGCGGACGACGTTATCGGTACACTGGCGCGCGAAGCCGAAAAAGCCGGGCGTCCGGTGTTGATCAGCACTGGCGACAAAGATATGGCGCAGCTGGTGACGCCAAATATTACGCTTATCAATACCATGACGAACACCATCCTCGGCCCGGAAGAAGTGGTGAATAAGTACGGTGTACCGCCAGAACTGATCATCGACTTCCTGGCGCTGATGGGCGACTCCTCCGATAACATTCCTGGCGTACCGGGCGTGGGTGAAAAAACCGCGCAGGCACTGCTGCAGGGTCTTGGCGGGCTGGATACGCTGTATGCCGAGCCGGAAAAAATTGCTGGCCTAAGCTTCCGTGGCGCGAAAACAATGGCAGCCAAGCTCGAGCAAAACAAAGAAGTGGCTTATCTCTCTTACCAGCTGGCGACGATTAAAACCGACGTTGAACTGGAGCTGACCTGTGAACAACTGGAAGTGCAGCAACCGGCGGCTGAAGAGTTGTTGGGGCTCTTCAAAAAGTATGAGTTCAAACGCTGGACTGCTGATGTAGAGGCGGGCAAATGGTTACAGGCCAAAGGGGCTAAACCTGCCGCGAAGCCACAGGAAACGCTTGTTGTCGACGAAATGCCAGAAGTGACGGCAACGGCGATTTCTTACGATAACTACGTCACTATCCTTGATGAAGATACGCTGAAAGAATGGATTACGAAGCTGGAAAAAGCGCCGGTGTTTGCATTTGATACCGAAACTGACAGCCTCGATAACATCTCTGCCAACCTGGTCGGGCTTTCTTTTGCTATCGAGCCAGGCGTAGCGGCATATATTCCGGTTGCTCATGATTATCTCGATGCGCCCGATCAAATCTCTCGCGAGCGTGCACTCGAGTTGCTAAAACCGCTACTGGAAGATGAAAAGGCGCTGAAGGTCGGGCAAAACCTGAAATACGATCGCGGTATTCTGGCGAACTACGGCATTGAGCTGCGTGGGATTGCCTTTGATACCATGCTCGAGTCCTACATTCTCAATAGCGTTGCCGGGCGTCATGATATGGACAGCCTCGCGGAACGTTGGTTGAAGCACAAAACCATCACTTTTGAAGAGATTGCCGGTAAAGGCAAAAATCAACTGACCTTTAACCAGATTGCTCTGGAAGAGGCCGGTCGCTACGCCGCCGAAGATGCAGACGTCACCTTACAATTGCATCTGAAAATGTGGCCGGATCTGCAGAAACACAAAGGGCCGTTGAACGTCTTCGAGAATATCGAAATGCCGCTTGTGCCGGTGCTTTCACGCATTGAACGTAACGGTGTGAAGATCGATCCGAAAGTTCTGCACAATCATTCTGAAGAGCTCACTCTGCGCTTGGCGGAGCTGGAAAAGAAAGCGCATGAAATTGCAGGTGAAGAATTTAATCTTTCTTCGACCAAACAGTTGCAAACTATTCTTTTTGAAAAACAGGGCATTAAACCGCTGAAGAAAACGCCGGGTGGTGCGCCGTCAACGTCGGAAGAGGTGCTGGAAGAGCTGGCGCTGGACTATCCGTTACCGAAGGTGATTCTGGAGTATCGTGGTCTGGCGAAGCTGAAATCAACCTATACCGACAAACTACCGTTGATGATTAACCCGAAAACCGGGCGCGTACATACTTCTTATCACCAGGCAGTAACCGCAACGGGACGTTTATCGTCAACCGATCCTAACCTGCAAAACATTCCGGTGCGTAACGAAGAAGGTCGCCGTATCCGCCAGGCGTTTATTGCGCCAGAGGATTATGTGATTGTCTCGGCGGACTACTCGCAGATTGAACTGCGCATTATGGCGCATCTCTCGCGAGATAAAGGCCTGCTGACCGCATTCGCGGAAGGAAAAGATATTCACCGGGCAACGGCCGCAGAAGTGTTTGGTTTGCCGCTAGAAACCGTCACCAGCGAGCAACGCCGCAGCGCGAAAGCAATCAACTTTGGTCTGATTTACGGCATGAGTGCTTTCGGCCTGGCGCGCCAGTTAAACATTCCGCGCAAAGAAGCGCAGAAGTACATGGATCTTTACTTCGAACGCTATCCGGGCGTGCTGGAGTATATGGAACGTACCCGCACACAGGCGAAAGAGCAGGGCTACGTTGAAACGCTGGACGGACGCCGTCTATATTTGCCGGATATCAAGTCCAGCAACGGTGCGCGTCGTGCTGCGGCTGAACGTGCAGCAATTAACGCACCGATGCAGGGAACCGCAGCCGACATCATCAAACGGGCGATGATTGCCGTAGATGCATGGTTACAGGCCGAGCAACCGCGCGTTCGTATGATCATGCAGGTACACGATGAACTGGTATTTGAAGTTCATAAAGATGATCTCGATGTGGTATCAAAGAAAATCCATCAATTGATGGAAAACTGTACCCGTCTGGATGTGCCGTTGCTGGTGGAAGTCGGAAGCGGTGAAAACTGGGATCAGGCGCACTAAGATTCGCCTGAATATGCCCTTTTTTCGTAAGTAAGCAACATAAGCTGTCACGTTTTGTGATGGCTATTAGAAATTCCTATGCAACAACTGAAAAAAAATTACAAAAAATGCTTTCTGAACTGAACAAAAAAGAGTAAAGTTATTCGCGTAGGGTACAGAGGTAAGATGTTCTATCTTTCAGACCTTTTACTTCACGTAATCGGATTTGGCTGAATTTTTTAGCCGCCCCAGTCAGTAATGACTGGGGCGTTTTTTATTGGGCGAGAGAAAAGATCTGAATTGCCTGATGCATAACGCTTATCAGATTTACGGCGTGAGTCGCAATATTTTGAAGACCCTGGCCAGACAAAGCATTTAAGCTGCATCCGGCACCGGGGAAAGAAAATTATTCGCCGTCCTGATTCTCTTCGACGGGCTGCATTTCGCTAAACCAGGTATCCAGCTTCTGACGCAGCTTATCCACACCTTGTTTCTTCAGCGAAGAGAAGGTTTCTACCTGCACATCACCATTAAACGCCAGCACCGCTTCACGCACCATATTCAATTGCGCTTTACGTGCACCGCTCGCCAGTTTGTCCGCTTTGGTCAGTAGCACCAACACGGCGATATTGCTGTCCACCGCCCACTCAATCATCTGCTGATCGAGATCTTTCAGCGGATGGCGAATATCCATCAGTACCACCAGACCTTGCAGGCTCTGACGTTTTTCGAGGTATTCGCCGAGCGCGCGCTGCCATTTGCGCTTCATCTCTTCCGGGACTTCCGCATAACCGTAGCCAGGCAAGTCAACCAGACGCTTGCCATCAGCCACTTCAAACAGGTTGATAAGCTGGGTGCGCCCTGGCGTTTTCGAGGTACGAGCCAGGCTTTTCTGGTTAGTCAGCGTGTTCAGCGCGCTGGATTTACCTGCGTTGGAACGGCCTGCAAAAGCCACTTCGATCCCGGTATCGGAAGGTAAGTGGCGAATATCAGGCGCACTCATCACAAAATGCGTCTGTTGATAATTCAAATTAGTCAAAGCGGTCGTCTCCGTCAGTCAAAGCTTTTCAGCGATTATACCTGAACCACAATAAAAGACGGATTTTTCGGGGGACATGGTGTAAGTAAAAGCCACATTCTTTGTGAGACATTGCCGATCATCTTTATGCGAAATCGAAGAGAAAATTCTGCGATGCATGTCAAATAGGTCAAATAAATCATGTGATTAGTTTTATACAATAATCTGAAAATGAGAAAATACTGATGATAGTTTATTGTTTGTTTAGCGCAGAAGCGTAAAGTAGCACCCATAGAGCGAGGACGCTAACAGGAAGATGACTCAGGATGAGGGTCAGGAGCGCCAGGAGGCGAAGACAGAGGATTGTCAGGAAGACAAACGTCCGGAGACGTAATTAAACGGAAATGGAATCAACACGGAATGTTCTGGCTAATGGAAAAACAGGGTGTGTTGGCGGCCTGCAAGGATTGTAAGACCCGTTAAGGGTTATGAGTCAGGAAAAAAGGCGACAGAGTAATCTGTCGCCTTTTTTCTTTGCTTGCTTTCTGTTAGATTCCGCCGCAAATCTATACTGAATAAAACGGCAAAAAGACGAACCATTATGAAACCATCATCTTCAAACTCACGCAGCAAAGGTCACGCAAAAGCGCGTCGAAAAACACGCGAGGAGCTGGATCAGGAAGCTCGTGACCGCAAGCGCCAGAAAAAACGCCGTGGTCATGCGCCGGGCAGTCGCGCAGCGGGCGGTAACACTACATCAGGCAACAAAGGCCAGAACGCACCGAAAGATCCACGTATTGGCAGTAAAACCCCTATTCCATTGGGTGTGACTGAAAAAGTCACCAAACAGCACAAACCGAAGAGTGAGAAACCTATGCTTTCACCGCAGGCGGAGTTGGAGTTACTGGAAACGGATGAGCGTCTGGATGCGCTGCTGGAACGTCTGGAAGCAGGCGAAACCCTGAGCGCCGAAGAGCAATCCTGGGTTGATGCCAAACTGGATCGTATTGATGAGTTGATGCAGAAACTCGGCCTCTCTTATGACGACGATGAAGAAGAGGAAGAAGACGAGAAGCAAGAAGACATGATGCGTCTGCTGCGGGGCAACTAACGGATTGCCACCGTGGGCCTTCCCGTTCTGCTGATAACCCTTCCGGTTATATGTTATCTGGTGTGGTTATTCGTTAAACTACAACGGTTGTCGCGGCGACAAAAGTGGCTGCGCAACCGGCTGATGACCCGAACCGGGCATCCGTCGGTACGCCGTAGCCGCCAGAGACGCCATCGGAAGGAGTGAGCATGTCTGTACAGCAAATCGACTGGGATCTGGCCCTGATCCAGAAATATAATTATTCCGGGCCACGATACACCTCGTACCCGACCGCGCTGGAGTTTTCAGAAAACTTTGGCGAACAGGCGTTTTTACAAGCCGTGGCGCGCTATCCTGAGCGTCCATTATCTCTCTACGTACATATCCCGTTCTGCCATAAGCTTTGTTACTTCTGCGGTTGCAATAAGATTGTCACACGCCAGCAGCACAAGGCTGACCAATACCTGGACGCGCTGGAGCAAGAAATCGTCCATCGTGCGCCGCTGTTTGCCGGGCGTCACGTTAGTCAGTTGCACTGGGGCGGTGGTACGCCGACGTATCTGAATAAAACGCAAATCAGCCGCCTGATGAAGCTGCTGCGGGAAAACTTCCAGTTCAATGCCGACGCGGAAATCTCGATCGAAGTCGATCCGCGTGAAATCGAACTGGATGTACTCGATCATTTACGTGCCGAAGGTTTTAACCGTCTGAGCATGGGCGTGCAGGACTTCAACAAAGAAGTGCAGCGTCTGGTTAACCGTGAGCAGGATGAAGAGTTCATCTTTGCGCTGCTTAACCATGCGCGTGAGATTGGCTTTACCTCCACCAACATTGACCTGATTTACGGCCTGCCGAAACAGACGCCGGAGAGTTTCGCTTTTACCCTGAAACGCGTAGCGGAACTTAACCCCGATCGTCTGAGTGTCTTTAACTACGCACATCTGCCGACCATTTTTGCTGCTCAGCGTAAAATCAAAGATGCTGACCTGCCGAGTCCGCAGCAGAAACTCGATATTCTGCAAGAAACCATCGCCTTCCTGACGCAATCGGGCTATCAGTTTATTGGTATGGATCACTTTGCCCGCCCGGATGACGAGCTGGCTGTGGCTCAGCGTGAAGGCGTGCTGCATCGTAACTTCCAGGGCTACACCACCCAGGGGGATACCGACCTGCTGGGGATGGGCGTTTCAGCCATCAGCATGATTGGCGACTGCTACGCGCAAAACCAGAAAGAGTTGAAGCAGTACTATCAGCAGGTGGATGAACAAGGTAATGCGCTGTGGCGCGGTATTGCATTAACGCGCGATGACTGTATTCGCCGCGATGTGATTAAGTCGCTTATCTGCAATTTCCGTCTGGATTACGCCCCCGTTGAACAACAGTGGGATTTGCAATTCGCTGATTACTTTGCGGAAGATCTCAAGCTGCTCGCCCCGTTAGCAAAAGATGGGCTGGTGGATGTGGATGAGAAGGGGATTCAGGTGACGGCGAAAGGTCGCTTGCTGATCCGCAACATTTGCATGTGCTTTGATACTTATCTGCGCCAGAAAGCGCGGATGCAGCAGTTCTCACGGGTGATTTAAATTGTGAATGGCGCTTCGTTTACAAGTTAGAAAACGAAAGCGCCATCAATGTACTGAGAACAAGGTTGCCTGATGCGCTACGCTTATCAGGCCTACAAAACCTGTTGAAATTATTGCTTTTGTAGGCCGCATCCGGCATAAACCACGAGCTTCAGCTAAACAGCCCAATCATCGCGACACACAGGATGGCCGCAACGGCAGTTTGCGGTGTGTGGCTATCAACTGCGCCACTCGATACCAGATTAATTATTGATTCCAGCATAATGACTTCCCCCGTTTTCCGGGCAAGATCATACTGAACTTATCGGAACAGTAAAGTGCAAAATAACAGCAATTTGCGCTCAATAATCAATCTTTACACACCAGCCGTGAATCACTCCATCCCCAACTCTTTTAACTTACGTGTCAGGGTGTTACGTCCCCAACCAAGCAGTCGCGCTGCTTCCTGTTTATGCCCCTGCGTATGTCGCAAAGCAGTAGTTAGTAACGTCCGCTCCAGCTCTGGCTGCGCTTCAGAAAGCAGGTTTTGATGACCGGAACGCAGCGCCCGATCTGCCCACTGTGCTAACAATGTTGCCCAACTGTCCGGTTGCATAGTGGAAGGACTTTCCGGTACGGTTGATTCAAACAGTTCGCTTGGCAAATCCTGAATCAACACTTCCTGTCCGGCGGCCATCACCGTTAACCAGCGGCAGGTGTTTTCCAGTTGGCGCACGTTCCCCGGCCACGCCAGACGCGTCAGGGCGGCTTCGGTTTCCGGATGCAGCAACTTCGCTTCTACGCCCAATTCGCGCGCGGCAACCTGTAAAAAATGGCGCGCCAGGCGGGGAATATCTTCCCGACGCTCGCGCAGTGGCGGCAGATGAACGCGGATAACGTTCAGGCGGTGGAACAGATCCTCGCGGAACTTGCCTTCCTGCACGCGCAGTTCCAGGTTCTGGTGGGTCGCAGCGATAATACGCACATCCACTTTCACCGGCGCATAGCCGCCAACGCGGTAAAACTGACCGTCTGCCAGCACGCGCAGTAACCGTGTCTGCACATCCAGCGGCATATCGCCAATTTCATCAAGGAATAACGTGCCGCCATCGGCCTGTTCAAAACGGCCCTGACGAACGGTATTGGCACCGGTAAACGCGCCTTTCTCGTGACCAAACAGTTCTGATTCGATCAAGTCTTTTGGGATAGCCGCCATATTCAGCGCGATAAACGGCGCTTTGGCTCGCGGGCTGTGGCGATGCAGGGCATGAGCGACCAGCTCTTTACCGGTGCCGGACTCGCCATTGATCAACACGCTAATAGAAGAGCGCGAGAGCCGACCGATAATACGGAACACATCCTGCATGGCTGGTGCTTCGCCGATGATATCGGTTGTTGGGCCGTTAAGCTGAATATTGCGCGGCTGCTGCTGTTCCTGGTAATGGCTGATGGCGCGCTCAACCAGCGCCACGGCTTCGTCGATATCAAACGGTTTGGGCAGATAATCAAACGCCCCTTGTTGATAGGCGCTAACGGCGGCATCCAGATCCGAGTGCGCGGTCATAATGATGACCGGAAGCATCGGATGGCGCTGTTTAATCTGTTTGAGCAGCGCCAGTCCGTCCATTCCGGGCATACGGATATCTGAAAGCAGCACATCCGGCGTTTTGCTCGCCAGCGCCTCCAGCACCTCCGCGCCGTTCTCAAACGTCGTACAAGTTAAACCCGCCCCAGCGAGCGCACGTTCAAGCACCCAACGGATGGAACTATCGTCATCGACTACCCAGACTATCCCTCGTTGCATAAACGTCACCTTTATTTCCTGATAGGCAGGTAAACCGAGAACTCGGTATGACCTGGCCAACTGGTAAATTCAATTTTGCCTGAATGCTGATCAATCAAATTACGGGCGATGGATAAGCCAAGCCCGGTGCCGCCTTCGCGACCGCTGACCATCGGGTAAAACAGCGTATCCTGTAAGTGAGGCGGGATACCCGGCCCGTTATCTTCCACATCGATCCGCGCTGCCAGCCGATAGCGTTCGCCGTGCAAGGTCAGTTGAAACGCGGTGCGGGTACGCAGAATAATTTCGCCGCCTTCCGGTCCCAGTGCCTGTAACGCATTGCGCACAATATTCAGCAATACCTGTTCAATTTGATCCGGATCGTGCGCCAGTTCCGGCAGGCTGGGGTCGTAATCACGAATCAACCGCATGTTACCCGGCAGTTCCATCGATACCAGCGCCACTACGCGCTCTGCCACCTTGTGAATACTTTCGGTAACACGCGTACCGGGCAGTTGCGGCCCCAACAGACGGTCGACCAAATTTCGCAGCCGGTCCGCCTGTTCGATAATCACTTTGGTATATTCGAGTAGTGACGGGTCAGGTAATGCTTTGCTGAGTAGCTGCGCCGCGCCACGTAAACCGCCAAGCGGATTTTTAATCTCATGTGCCAGGCCGCGCACTAAATCACGGGCAGCTACTTGTTGAGCATGTTGTAGCTGTTCCTGGCTTAAGCGGCGCTGGTTATCCATCGGTGCCATCTCCAGCAGGATCATGCCGTCCGGCATACGCTGGGCCGTCACAGAAAGGATATGCGAACGCCCGTCGATGACCAGCGTCACTTCGTTATCGGTAAACCCTTGCCCCGCCTCCAGACTTTCTTGCATCAACTCGATATTTAATGAGAAGTAGCTCAACAGTTCCGGTAACGGCGTACCGAACAATTTGCGGGAGCTTTGGGCGAGCAGTTGTTGCGCGGCGGGGTTGGCGTAATGTATCGCCAGATTGTCATCAATTAACAAAATACTGTTAATCAGCGAGTTGAGGATCTGCCCAGCATCGGGCTGCTTGCCTGTTGCCATAAAGCAGTCTCCTGAACAGGTTGCACCATTTTAGTGCATTATAGCTTTTTACGGATAAAAAGCGCGAAGCATCAGAGAAATGACGGAGAAAAAAGCCCATGCAGAGATGGGCTGAAAGTTTCCACGGCAACTAAATCCCGGCGTTGTTCGCGCCGGGTAGTACAACTTCAACTATTAGACGCTGTAGTACAGCTCAAACTCTACCGGATGCGGAGTCATACGCACGCGGTCATCTTCTTCGCGACGCAGGGCGATGTACGCATCGATTGCTTCATCAGTGAACACGCCACCGGCTTTCAGGAACTCGCGGTCCAGATCCAGTTCGTTCAGTGCTTCTTCCAGAGAGCCTGCAACCTGTGGGATCTCTTTCGCTTCTTCCGGCGGCAGGTCATACAGGTTTTTGTCCATCGCTTCGCCTGGGTGGATCTTGTTCTTGATACCATCAAGACCCGCCATCAGCAGGGCAGCAAAGCACAGGTACGGGTTAGCGGCCGGATCCGGGAAACGTACTTCGATACGACGCGCTTTTGGAGACGCAACCACCGGAATACGGATAGAAGCAGAGCGGTTACGCGCAGAGTAAGCCAGCATTACCGGTGCTTCGTAACCCGGAACCAGACGCTTGTAAGAGTTAGTGGTCGGGTTTGCCAGCGCGTTAATCGCTTTCGCGTGTTTGATTACGCCGCCAATGTAGTACAGCGCCTGCTCAGAAAGACCCGCGTATTTGTCGCCTGCGAACAGGTTAACGCCGTTTTTAGACAGCGACATGTGGCAGTGCATACCGGAGCCGTTATCACCAAACATCGGTTTTGGCATAAAGGTCGCGGTTTTACCGAAGCGGTGCGCCACGTTGTGAACGACATATTTGTAGATCTGAATTTCGTCAGCTTTTTTGGTCATGGTATTGAAGCGGGTTGCCACTTCGTTCTGACCTGCGGTCGCTACTTCGTGGTGATGTGCTTCAACCACCAGACCCATCTGTTCCATTACCAGGCACATTTCAGAACGGATATCCTGAGCTGAGTCTACTGGCGGAACCGGGAAGTAACCGCCTTTCACTGCCGGACGGTGACCTTTGTTACCACCTTCGTATTGGGTGGAGGAGTTCCATGCGCCTTCGATATCGTCGATAGCAACGTGAGAACCGGAGATAGAAGATCCGAAACGGATGTCATCGAACAGGAAAAATTCTGGTTCTGGCCCGAACAGTACGGTGTCGGCAATGCCAGTAGAGCGCAGGTAATCTTCGGCGCGTTTCGCGATGGAGCGCGGGTCACGGTCATAGCCTTGCAGGGTGCCAGGTTCAAGGATGTCGCAACGGATAATCAGGGTAGAGTCGGCGAAGAACGGGTCAATCACTGCGGTGGATGCGTCTGGCATCAGCACCATGTCGGATTCGTTAATGCCTTTCCAGCCGCCAATCGAGGAGCCGTCAAACATTTTGCCTTCTTCGAAGAATTCAGCATTCACCTGATGAGCAGGGATAGTGACGTGCTGTTCTTTACCTTTGGTATCGGTGAAGCGCAAATCAACAAACTTCACTTCGTGCTCGTTCAGCATCGTCAGTACGTGTTCAGCGGACATACTTTAACTCTCCTGGATTGGTCATTGTCGTCGTGGTAACGAAATCTGCAATTATTTTGGCCGTGTCGCCGTAAAAAAGATAAAGCGAAATCTGTGCCAACTTTTAAATTGCCCCTAAAAGGCGTTATCATGCTTAACATCGTGCAAAAGGGCTGCACCGTGATGTGAATGTTGCACCAATATAGTGCTTCAATGGAAACATTAAGCACCATGTTGGTGCAATGACCTTTGGATAACCCTTTTTATGCTCCGTGAAAGCGATCACAAAGGGACTCTGCAATACTTGTTTGCGGAGGATGTTTGTGATCCTGTTTTGTAGTGCGATTAATCCGTGTACAATAACGCGCTATTTCTAATGCCTGAGGCAAAGTTGTGATCGAAAAATTGCGTAATATCGCCATCATCGCGCACGTCGACCATGGTAAAACCACCCTGGTAGACAAGCTGCTCCAACAATCCGGTACGTTCGACTCTCGTGCCGAAACCCAAGAGCGCGTGATGGACTCCAACGATTTGGAGAAAGAGCGTGGGATTACCATCCTCGCGAAAAACACCGCTATCAAATGGAATGATTACCGTATCAACATCGTTGATACCCCGGGGCACGCCGACTTCGGTGGTGAAGTTGAACGTGTAATGTCCATGGTAGACTCAGTGCTGCTGGTGGTTGACGCATTTGACGGCCCGATGCCGCAAACGCGTTTCGTAACCAAAAAAGCGTTTGCTTACGGCCTGAAGCCGATTGTTGTTATCAACAAAGTTGACCGCCCTGGCGCGCGTCCTGACTGGGTTGTGGATCAGGTATTTGACCTGTTCGTTAACCTCGACGCGACCGACGAGCAGCTGGACTTCCCGATCGTTTACGCTTCTGCGCTGAACGGCATCGCGGGTCTGGATCACGAAGATATGGCGGAAGACATGACCCCGCTGTACCAGGCGATTGTTGACCACGTTCCTGCGCCGGACGTTGACCTTGACGGTCCGTTCCAGATGCAGATTTCTCAGCTCGATTACAACAGCTATGTTGGCGTTATCGGCATTGGCCGCATCAAGCGCGGTAAAGTGAAGCCGAACCAGCAGGTTACTATCATCGATAGCGAAGGCAAAACCCGTAACGCGAAAGTCGGTAAAGTGCTGGGCCACCTCGGTCTGGAGCGTATCGAAACCGATCTGGCGGAAGCTGGCGATATCGTGGCGATCACTGGCCTTGGCGAGCTGAACATTTCTGACACCGTTTGCGACACGCAAAACGTTGAAGCATTGCCGGCACTCTCCGTTGATGAGCCGACCGTTTCCATGTTCTTCTGCGTTAACACCTCTCCGTTCTGCGGTAAAGAAGGTAAGTTCGTAACGTCTCGTCAGATTCTGGATCGTCTGAACAAAGAACTGGTACACAACGTTGCGCTGCGCGTAGAAGAAACCGAAGACGCCGATGCGTTCCGCGTTTCTGGTCGTGGCGAACTGCACCTGTCTGTTCTTATTGAGAACATGCGTCGTGAAGGTTTCGAACTGGCGGTATCCCGTCCGAAAGTTATCTTCCGTGAAATCGACGGTCGTAAACAAGAGCCGTTCGAAAACGTGACTCTGGACGTTGAAGAACAGCATCAGGGTTCTGTAATGCAGGCGCTGGGTGAGCGTAAAGGCGAGCTGAAAAACATGAATCCAGACGGTAAAGGCCGCGTACGTCTCGACTACGTGATCCCAAGCCGTGGTCTGATTGGCTTCCGTTCTGAGTTCATGACCATGACTTCCGGTACGGGTCTGCTGTACTCCACCTTCAGCCACTACGACGACGTACGTCCGGGTGAAGTGGGTCAGCGTCAGAACGGCGTACTGATCTCTAACGGCCAGGGTAAAGCGGTAGCGTTCGCGCTGTTTGGTCTGCAGGATCGCGGTAAGCTGTTCCTCGGTCACGGTGCAGAAGTTTACGAAGGTCAGATTATCGGTATTCACAGCCGCTCTAACGACCTGACTGTAAACTGCCTGACCGGTAAGAAACTGACCAACATGCGTGCTTCCGGTACTGACGAAGCCGTTGTTCTGGTTCCGCCTATCCGCATGACTTTGGAACAAGCTCTGGAGTTCATCGATGATGACGAACTGGTAGAAGTTACTCCGACCTCTATCCGTATTCGTAAACGTCACCTGACGGAAAACGATCGTCGCCGCGCGAACCGTGGTCCAAAAGAAGATTAATTTTTCTTTTTAGTCGTGAAAAACCTGCCAGTGATGGCAGGTTTTTTTTTGCCTTTGCAGGTCTGATAAGATGCGTCAGCATCGCATCAGGCATTATCGAAAGCCCTGCACACGGAGAAAATCCGCAATCGCGTCAGTGTTGTTGTGACCAATAACACTTTCAGCACAGGCACTCGCCATTACCCATCGCAATGCCTTTCCCAGCCATCCTCAAAATAAAGGCTATGATTTCATCCAGCGCGATGCACCTGTGTTAACCCGCTTACCCAGGTATCTGATAAGCCGCTGGTCATAGAAACTCGTCGGCCATTTACGCCTGAATCTTAACCATTCATATATTGCGAAAAAGCCAGTGAAATTACTCTGCTTTTTCGCAATCAGCGTCACAAGATTACCCATATTGCCACATAGCCAAACCCCTCCTTTCCCGCTACAGTTAATTTCCTGTGGCGAGAAAGGAGGCAAAAATGCTCTATATCTTTGATTTAGGTAATGTGATTGTCGATATCGACTTTAACCGTGTGCTGGGAACCTGGAGCGATTTAACGCGCGTTCCGCTGGCTACGCTTAAGAAGAGTTTTCATATGGGGGAGGCGTTTCATCAGCATGAACGTGGGGAAATTAGCGATGAAGCGTTCGCAGAGGCGCTGTGTCATGAGATGGCCTTACCGCTAAGCTACGAGCAGTTCTCCCACGGCTGGCAGGCAGTGTTTGTCGCGCTGCGCCCGGAAGTGATCGATATCATGCATAAACTGCGTGAACAGGGGCATCGCGTGGTGGTGCTTTCCAATACTAACCGCCTGCATACCACTTTCTGGCCGGAGGAATACCCGGAAATCCGCAACGCTGCCGACCATATCTATCTGTCGCAAGATTTAGGTATGCGCAAACCGGAAGCGCGGATCTACCAGCATGTTTTGCAGGCGGAAGGTTTTTCACCAGATGAGACGGTCTTTTTCGATGACAACGCCGATAATATAGAAGGGGCTAATCAGCTAGGCATTACCAGCATTCAGGTAAAAGATAAAACCACCATCCCGGACTATTTCGCGAAGGTGTTATGCTAAAAACCATCCATGAAAAAGCCAGGCATCGTACCCGTCCGCTATGGGCCTGGCTGAAACTACTCTGGCAACGCATTAATGAGGACAACATGACAACCCTGGCAGGTAACCTTGCCTATGTGTCGTTGCTCTCATTAGTGCCGCTGGTTGCCGTTGTTTTTGCGCTTTTCGCCGCTTTTCCCATGTTTTCCGACGTCAGCATTCAGTTGCGTCACTTTATTTTCGCCAACTTTCTGCCTGCCACCGGCGATGTTATCCAGCAATATATCGAACAGTTTGTTGCCAATTCCAACAAGATGACCGCTGTCGGGGCATGTGGCCTGATCGTCACGGCGTTATTGCTGATGTACTCCATCGATAGCGCACTTAACGCCATCTGGCGCAGTAAACGGGTGCGTCCCAAAATTTACTCGTTTGCCGTGTACTGGATGATTTTGACGTTAGGGCCGCTGTTGGCAGGTGCCAGTCTGGCGATCAGTTCCTATCTGCTCTCCCTGCGCTGGGCGAGCGATCTCAATACCGTCATCGACAATGTGCTGCGTATTTTTCCGCTGCTGTTGTCGTGGATCTCCTTCTGGCTGCTGTACAGCATTGTTCCTACCATCCGCGTACCTAACCGCGACGCTATTGTCGGCGCGTTTGTCGCCGCGCTCCTGTTCGAAGCAGGAAAGAAAGGTTTCGCGCTTTATATCACCATGTTCCCGTCGTATCAGCTCATTTACGGCGTACTGGCGGTGATCCCCATTCTCTTCGTCTGGGTCTACTGGACATGGTGTATCGTCTTGCTTGGCGCGGAAATTACTGTCACTCTCGGGGAATACCGCAAACTAAAACAAGCAGCTGAACAAGAAGAAGACGACGAACCATGATTGCATTAATTCAACGCGTAACCCGTGCCAGCGTCACCGTGGAGGGAGAAGTGACGGGCGAAATTGGCGCGGGACTTTTGGTGTTATTGGGTGTCGAAAAGGATGACGACGAACAGAAAGCAAACCGTCTGTGCGAGCGTGTGCTCGGCTATCGCATCTTCAGCGATGCCGAAGGCAAGATGAATCTCAACGTGCAACAGGCCGGCGGCAGTGTGCTGGTGGTTTCCCAGTTTACCCTTGCCGCAGATACCGAACGAGGGATGCGCCCAAGTTTCTCCAAAGGCGCATCACCGGATCGCGCAGAGGCGTTATATGACTATTTCGTCGAACGCTGCCGTCAGCAGGAGATGAACACGCAAACAGGACGCTTCGCTGCGGATATGCAGGTATCGCTGGTCAATGATGGCCCCGTGACATTCTGGTTGCAGGTATGAGCCAGCTTCCAGGGTTGTCACGGGAAACAAGAGAGAGTATCGCTATGTATCACCTTCGGGTTCCACAAACAGAAGAAGAATTAGAGCGTTACTATCAGTTTCGCTGGGAAATGTTGCGTAAGCCCCTGCATCAACCAAAAGGTTCGGAACGCGACGCGTGGGATGCGATGGCGCATCACCAGATGGTCGTTGACGAGCAGGGTAATCTGGTGGCGGTAGGGCGGCTGTATATCAATGCCGATAACGAAGCCTCCATCCGTTTTATGGCGGTACACCCGGACGTGCAGGACAAAGGGTTGGGGACGCTGATGGCGATGACGCTTGAGTCGGTGGCGCGTCAGGAAGGTGTTAAACGCGTGACCTGTAGCGCCCGCGAAGATGCGGTGGAGTTTTTCGCCAAGCTGGGGTTTGTGAATCAGGGAGAAATCACCACACCAACTACCACGCCCATTCGTCATTTTTTGATGATTAAACCTGTCGCTACTCTGGATGATATTTTGCATCGCGGCGACTGGTGCGCGCAGCTGCAACAGGCGTGGTATGAACACATCCCATTAAGTGAAAAAATGGGCGTGCGTATTCAGCAATATACCGGGCAAAAATTCATCACCACCATGCCGGAAACCGGCAATCAGAATCCGCATCATACGTTATTTGCCGGGAGTTTATTCTCGCTGGCAACACTCACCGGTTGGGGGCTTATCTGGCTGATGCTGCGTGAACGTCATCTCGGCGGAACGATTATTCTGGCTGACGCGCATATTCGTTACAGCAAGCCGATTAGCGGTAAACCTCATGCGGTAGCCGACCTCGGTGCGTTAAGTGGCGATCTCGACCGTCTGGCGCGCGGGCGTAAAGCGCGGGTGCAAATGCAGGTTGAAATCTTTGGCGACGAGACGCCTGGTGCGGTGTTTGAAGGGACGTATATCGTTCTTCCCGCTAAGCCATTTGGCCCGTATGAAGAGGGCGGGAATGAAGAAGAGTAGGGTGGACGTTTTAATTAAAGACCGGTTGGTGGTGGCACTGACCGGTCAGTTACGGATGATTAATTTCACCTTAATCTCCGATGCTGTAAAGAAGCTGACTTTTTTCGGGTACACCACCTGGATGATGCAAATGAAGACCCAATCAAAAAAATATTCTTGAATATAATATATTCATAACACCCATAACTCATCCTTATTATTTATTGTCGCTTTTCTGTGGGAGTGTCCCCGCCTAATTAAGAGTAATAAATTATTCTGGGCGATAACTAAGCCATTTTTGAGTAACAATTAAAATAATTGCAACTGTTGTATTATTTCTGGAAAACGTCTCGCAAAAACAAAACCGTATGAAAAAATAAGCTTTCGTCAGTTAATTTTTCGGCGTAATTTTCGCACATACATTAATGAGTAATTTATGTAAGGTGGTGAAAATGGCGATGAATACGGTTTTTCTTCATTTATTAGAAGAGGCAATTAAACGGCTGAATAAGCTCAGGGGCTGGCGTAAGGTTTCGCGATCTGCAATTTTACGCGAAGCGGTAGAGCAATATCTGGAGCGTCAGCAATTTCCGGTGCGTAGGGTAAAAGGCGGCAAGCAAAGGAGTGAGGCAGTAGGTGTTGAAGAATAGTGTAAGCTGCGCGAGGAATGGTAATGGCAAAAATGATACCAATCAGAATACTGAAAAGTGCGCGTTGTTCATACCGGATGCGGCTTGCACGCCTTATTCGACCTACAAAATCATGCCAATTCAATATATTGCAGTTTTTAGGGTAGGCCTGATAAGCGTAGCGCATCAGGCAATCTTACGTTTGTCATCAGTGACATGCCAATAACCTTATCGATGTGTTGCTGGGAAAATTGAGACCAAACAGGTACTGACAGCATGGACTTGAATTGGTAACACGGAATACGAGAGATGGTGTATCACACCCTATGAGCTGTAATCCGGGCGACCTGCGCCACCCGGAAAACGTCAGAGATTACTCCCCTTCACCTGGAAACAGGAACGGGTTGATGGAACTACGGGCATAGCCTTCTTGCTCCATTCGCGCGTCCAGTACCAGAGAGGCGAGGTCATCTGCCACGGCTTCAACTTTCGGCTCTTTTTCCTGATAAAGAATCTTCAGGTAAGTGCCACAGTCATCGCAGCTTTCGGCTTTAATCGCGGCCTGTTCGTCATCCAGCGACCAGTAATGCAGTTTGCCGCTCTGCTCGCAGTTGCTGCATTTTACGCGCACCACGTGCCATTCGGTTTCGCACAGGTTGCAGTGCAGATAACGCAGACCCTGAGTGGTGCCAATTTGCACCATGCTGGACACCGGCATAGAACCACAAACCGGGCAATATTGACGTTGTTCGCCGTATTCTGCGCGGGCTTTGCCGGGGATCAGGTTAGCCATTTGCGCCCAGTAGAGCGACAGCGCGGCCCAGATAAACGGTGCTTTATCGCTGCTGACGGAGGAGAAATCAGAGGCAAACAGCGCGCTGGCCATATCTTCCAGCTCCTGGGTTGATGCCTTCTCCAGATTCTCAATCACGGCCAGCGCCGGACCGCTCATTTCAGGTTTCAGCTCGGCAATCAGCGCCATCAACAGTTTTTGCCAGTGCTTATCGCGCGGCAGAACGTGAATATCCAGCGGTGGCTTGCCTTGTGCGCTGGCTTCTTTAATGCGTGCAGTCAGATCCATCTCCAGCGGATGGTCGTACAGCACCACTTCCTGGGCGTGGGCGATAAGCGCAGCAAAGCGCAGGTAATCACCCAGCGGATTATTTTCTGCCAGTTCGCGCAGACGCTCGGCGCGGCGGTTGTACAAATTTTTGAGCCGAGGGAACAATAACGGCGGAATCATATCCGCCGTACGTTTCTCGCTCGAACCCAGCTCATCTTGCGGGATTATGCGAATACTCATTCAGCTTTCTTTTCCGTTGTCTTGCGGACTTCACGATACCAGCGTGGATGGTGTTTCTTCGCCCATGCGCTGGTAACCCATCCTTCCACCATGGCGGTAATCGTGCCTTTCACCCAAAGGGCGGCGTAGATATGCACCATGATAACCACAATTAACGCTACTGCGGCAAATGAATGCAGCATTAACGCGAATCGGATCACCGGGATTGAGAAAGCAGGCGCAAAATAAGGACGCCAGATAATCACACCGCTCACCAGCAGCAGAACCAGGAAAATAATCGCTGCCCAGAAAACGCATTTCTGACCGAAGTTATAACGCCCGGTGTCACCTACTTCCTCGTTGACGACGATCTTACGAATATTCTTCGCCCAAAAGATATCATCCCGATTGATTAGGTTGTGATGCCAGTAACGGAAAAACATGATGATGAACGAGGCAAACATAACCACGCCGACAAACGGGTGCAGAATACGCGCCAGCTGCGGAGTGCCCATGATTTGCATCAACCAGTTGAAGGATGGGAACAAAAAGCCCAGCCCGCTCACCGCCGCCAGGATGAAGCAGAAGGCGGTTACCCAGTGGTTGATACGTTCCGGCGCGGTGTAGCGCACGATGGTGTCACGTCGTTTCATTTGCGCTCCTCGTCTTTCTCTTCGTGCAGATTGTTCTCTTCCTCATCCGCACGGTTCGGACCGACACCCACGTAGTGGAAGATACTGGCCGCAAAGGTAGCCGCAAAGCCAACAGCCGCGAGCGGTTTCCAGATGCCTTTCCAGAATTTCACGGTTTCGCTGATTTCCGGGTTCTCCGGCAAGCCATGATACAGATTCGGCTTGTCAGCATGGTGCAGCACGTACATAACGTGTGTACCACCGACGCCAGCCGGATCGTACAGACCCGCATTGTCGTAACCACGGGTTTTCAGCTCAGCCACACGCTCGCTCGCCAGCGTTTTCATCGACTCTTTCGTACCGAAATGAATCGCGCCCGTCGGGCAGGTCTTCACACAGGCCGGTTCTTGCCCAACCACCACGCGGTCAACGCACAACGTACATTTGTAGACGCGGTTGTCTTCCGGGTTGAGGCGCGGAATGTCGAACGGACAGCCCGCAATGCAATAACCGCAGCCAATGCACTGCTCGGACTGGAAGTCGACGATACCGTTGGCATACTGAATAATTGCACCTTCCGCCGGGCACGCTTTCAGGCAGCCCGGATCGGAACAGTGCATACAGCCGTCTTTGCGGATCAGCCATTCCAGTTTGTCATTCTGCTCCACTTCCGAGAAGCGCATTACCGTCCACGATTTGGCGCTTAAATCATTGGGGTTATCGTACACCCCAATGTTATTGCCGACGGTATCGCGAATGTCGTTCCACTCTGAACACGCCACCTGACAGGCTTTACAGCCGATACAGGTGGTGACGTCGATGAGTTTCGCCACTTCTTCCTGGAAGTCCCGCGCCTGAGGCGCGGGGGTCAGACCGTTAGTCGCGGAACGACGAATGATATCTTGAGATTGATAAGCCATATGTCGTCTCCGTTACACCTTTTCCACATTCACAAGGAAGGACTTAAACTCCGGCGTCTGCGTGTTCGCATCACCGACGAATGGCGTCAACGTATTGGCAATAAAGCCTTTTTTCGCCACGCCTTCATAGCCCCAGTGAATCGGAATACCGATGGTATCGATATCTTTGCCGTTCGCTTTCAGCGTGCGAATACGTTTGGTCACCACCGCTTTGGCTTTGATATAGCCACGGTTGGATGAGACTTTCACGGTATCGCCCTGGGCAATGCCAAGTTTATTCGCCAGCGACTCACCGATTTCCACAAACTGCTCTGGCTGCAAAATCGCGTTCAACAGCGCGTGTTTGGTCCAGTAGTGGAAGTGCTCGGTCAGACGATAGGTGGTTCCGACATACGGGAACTTATCGGCTTTACCCAATGCTTCAGCGTCATCTTTAAAGATACGCGCAGCCGGATTCGAGATAACGTTTGGATGCAGCGGGTTAGTCCCCAGCGGCGTTTCAAACGGCTCGTAGTGTTCCGGGAACGGACCTTCCGCCATCTTATCGAGAGCAAACAGACGCCCCATGCCTTCCTGCTGCATGATAAACGGCCCGACGCCGCTGCCCGGAGGCGCTGCGCTGTAGTCCGGAATATCCCAGCCGGTCCACTTAGTGCCGTCCCATTTCAGCAACTGACGCTTCGGATCCCACGGGTTACCCTGCGGGTCTGCGGAGGCGCGGTTATACAGGATGCGGCGGTTAAGCGGCCATGCCCATGCCCAGCCCAGCGTGTTACCGAGGCCAGACGGATCGGCGTTATCTCGGCGTGCCATCTGGTTGCCTTCCGGCGTCCAGCTACCGGCGAAAATCCAGCAGCCACAGGAAGTCGTACCATCATCGCGCAGTTGGGCGAACGAACTAAGTTGTTGGCCTTTCTTGACGATAACCGCACCGGTTGCTGGATCGGTAATATCGGCCAGCGCCTTACCGTTGCTCTCCATCGCCACTTCTTCTGAAGATGGCTCATGCGGAATGGCGTAGTTCCAGGTCATGTTCAGTACCTGATCCGGGTTCGCGCCACCCTGTTCGGCATACATCTTGCGCAAGCGCAGGAAGATACCGGAGAGGATCTCGCCGTCGGTCAGTGCAATCCCTGGGGCGTCCGCACCTTTCCAGTGCCACTGCAACCAGCGACCGGAGTTAACGATAGAACCGTTCTCTTCCGCGAAGCAGGTCGATGGCAGGCGGAACACTTCGGTCTGGATCTTCGACGAGTCAACTTCGTTCAGCTCACCGTGGTTCTGCCAGAAGTTAGAGGTTTCAGTGTTCAGCGGGTCGATGGTGACGAGGAACTTCAGTTTCGACAGACAACCGATCACTTTGTTTTTGTTCGGGAATGAGGCAACGGGGTTAAAGCCCTGGCAGATATAGCCATTGACCTTGCCCTCTTTCATCATCTCGAAGTATTGCAGGACGTCGTAACCTTTATCCCACTTCGGCAACCAGTCAAAGCCCCAGCTATTTTCCGCCGTCGCTTTATCACCAAAGAAGGCCTTCATCATTGAGACGAAGAATTTCGGGTAGTTGCCCCAGTAGTTTACCTGGCCCTCCAGCAGCGGTTTCGGCGTGTTGGCGGTAAGGTAGGTTTGCAGATCGGTCTGCTTCTCGCTTGGCAGCGTCATGTAACCCGGCAGGCTCTGCGACAGCAGCCCCAGATCCGTCAGCCCCTGAATGTTGGAGTGACCGCGCAGGGCGTTAACGCCGCCACCTGCCATCCCCATGTTGCCGAGCAGCAGCTGGATCATCGCCATGGTACGAATGTTTTGCGCACCAACGGAGTGTTGCGTCCAGCCGAGCGCGTAGAGGAACGAGGCAGTTTTATCGTGAGCACTGGTTTCTGCGATGTATTCGCAGACTTTCAGGAACGCGTCTTTTGGCGTACCACAGATGTTTTCAACCACATCTGGCGTATAACGGGAAACGTGCTGTTTCAGCAAGTTCCACACGCAGCGTGGATGTTGCAGCGTGGTATCGCGTTTGGCGAAGCCGTTTTCGTCCAGTTCGTAAGTCCAGGAGGATTTATCGTACTTGCGTTTTTCCGCGTCGTAGCCGGTGAACAGGCCATCTTCAAAGCCGTAATCTTCACGCACGATCAAGCTGGCGTTGGTATAGGCTTCGGTGTATTCGCGGTTGAATTTTTCATTGTTCAGCAGGTACAGCAATACGCCTGACAGGAAAGCAATGTCAGTACCGGAACGAATAGGGGCATAGTAGTCAGCCACCGCCGCCGTACGCGTAAAGCGAGGATCAATCACAATTAGCTTCGCGCCGTTGTGAATTTTGGCTTCCATCGCCCAGCGGAATCCTACCGGGTGAGCTTCAGCGGCATTACCGCCCATCACCACGACGAGGTTGGCGTTCTTGATGTCGACCCAGTGGTTGGTCATCGCACCGCGACCAAATGTTGGAGCAAGACTTGCTACCGTTGGTCCGTGTCAGACACGCGCCTGGTTGTCGACCGCGAGCATACCCAGCGCGCGGGAGAATTTTTGCGTTAAATAGCCGGTTTCGTTACTCGACGCGGAAGCACACAGCATCCCGGTGGAGAGCCAGCGGTTAACAGTCACGCCTTCGGCGTTTTGCGCAATGTAGTTCGCATCGCGGTCTTCTTTCATCAGTTTGGCGATGCGATCAAACGCCTCTTCCCAACTGATTTGCTGCCATTTATCAGAACCAGGCGCACGGTATTCCGGGAACTTCAGACGGCTTTCGGAGTGGATGAAATCCACCAGGCCAGCGCCTTTCGGACAAAGTGCACCACGGTTGACCGGGTGATCCGGATCGCCTTCGATATGGAAGATAGATGCTTTGGCGTTTTTTGCTCCGTCACCGAGGCTGTACATCAACAGCCCGCAACCAACAGAACAATAGGTGCAGGTATTACGGGTTTCGCGGGTGCGCAGCAGTTTATACTGCCTTGTTTCCGCGAGTGCTACGCTGGGTGCAAAGCCCAGTGCCGCTGCCGTGGTGCCTGCCATACCGCCAGCGCAGATCTTAAAGAACTGCCTTCTGCTGACCTGCATGGATTGCTCCTTGTTTCGACATTGTCACGTCCCATTTACATTCGCTTGCTGCGTGTGCAGGGAGTGGGAGTTATTTTTCTTTGCGGAAGGGGCCGCAAAGGTCCAGAATTGGCTCAATTTCCCTCCATCCAGGAAGGGTTTGTAACAGAATACCATAATCTTGGTGTGTGTGTTCTTATCTGGTTAAGAGAAAGTGAAAAAAACACAGCAAAAAGAAATCAAAAATGTGACAAATATCACGGGAATGCGACAAATTGAGTTATGGCAGCGTGACGATTTACAACATTCCCGGCTTGATGAAGTCGCGGAAGAAGTTCCCGTTGCGTTGGTCTACAACGGCATTTCGCACGTAGTGATGATGGCTTCGCCAAAAGACCTTGAACGCTTTGCGCTTGGTTTTTCGCTTTCCGAAGGAATTATCGAAAGCCCGCGTGATATTTTCGGCATGGATGTTGTTCCCTCGTGTAATGGTCTGGAAGTGCAAATCGAACTTTCCAGCCGCCGCTTTATGGGGTTGAAGGAGCGCCGCCGGGCGCTGGCAGGGCGTACGGGCTGTGGCGTATGTGGCGTGGAGCAACTTAACGACATCGGTAAACCGGTGCAGCCGCTGCCGTTCACCCAGACATTTGATCTCAATAATCTTGATAACGCGTTACGCCATCTCAATGACTTCCAGCCCGTGGGGCAATTGACCGGTTGTACTCACGCCGCCGCCTGGATGTTGCCGTCTGGCGAACTGGCTGGCGGACATGAAGATGTGGGCCGCCATGTGGCGCTGGATAAACTGTTAGGTCGGCGGGCGCAAGAAGGTGAACGTTGGCAGTCGGGGGCGGTGTTGGTTTCCAGCCGCGCCAGCTATGAAATGGTGCAAAAATCGGCGATGTGCGGAGTAGAAATTCTGTTTGCGGTGTCTGCCGCGACAACGCTTGCCGTAGAAGTCGCCGAGCGATGTAACCTGACGCTGGTAGGTTTTTGTAAGCCGGGACGGGCGACGATTTATACCCATCCGCAACGGTTGATTCATAATTAAAGAAATACCGCAATTCTGATTCTGGATTGCGGTTTTATTTTTTTATTAAATAATGCTGAATATGTTATTCAGCATTTAAATAATAATTTAACTACAAGAAATTATCTCGTTAACTCCGGTTTATATCGATATACTCCAGTCGCATTAATCCTTTAAGAATTAATCATTATTTATATAAGACATTTTGTTTTAATCATCGTGTCAATAAATAAATGTTTCCGATGAGTGAATGAAAATAACAAACCTTGCACCGGTTGTAAAAACAGCGATGTATTTTCAATAGTGGGTGATGGATTATGAGTATTGAAAAATGAGTACATTACAGTTACCTGGCAGTTCATATTCTACAGAAGTTAATTTAAACGGCTTAATTGAGGTGCTCAGTAAGCATCTTTACTCCACTCCCGTGGTTGCCGTGCGCGAGCTGGTGCAGAACGGCCATGATGCGATCGTGCGCCGCAGGATTGAGCAGCCCGATGCGCCAAAGGATAACGCGATTCGTGTGGTGGCAGACGTAGCGAAGTCAACCATCACCATCAGCGATACTGGCGCGGGTCTGACAGAAAGCGAAATTCACGGCTTCCTGGCTACAGTGGGCGTGGGTTATACCCGAATGCTGCGCCAGCAGGATGACAACACCGGTTTAATTGGTATGTTCGGCCTCGGTTTTTTGTCGGCATTTGTACTGGCGAAAGAGGTCACGGTGTTGACTACATCCTGGCAAACGCCGGATCAGAGCTGGAAATATCACTCTACCGACGGGCAAAAATATACCGTTACGCCGCATCAGGCCTCGGAGCCGGGGACGCAGGTGATTCTGACGCTCAAAGAAGAGTACAGCCATCTGGCGAGTAACAATTTGCTGAACCGCGTCCTTTCCCGCTACTGCATATTGCTGCACGAACCGGTCTATGTGGGGGATGCCAGCGAGCCGGTGAACAAACTCCAGCCACCGTGGCGTGAAGAAACGCCAGATGGCGTAACGATGCACCGCGCACTGGTACAGCGGAAAAATCTCGCCTTTGCCGCCCAGTTTGAATCCTCCTTTGAACCTATTTGCACCATTCCGGTGGTGCCAACGGGAATGAGCGATGCGGTCGGGATTTTATGGATTCAGGATGGCGCAACCTACGGCACCAGCGATAACCGCAACCTGTCGCTGTTTTTGCGCGGCATGTTACTTGATGATGAAGCGCGTGAGCTGCTGCCGCCCTGGGCCGGTTTTATCGGCGGTGTGATTGAGTCATCGAAACTGACGCCGACGGCGAGCCGGGAAGATCTGCAACGGGACGAAACCTGGGTCGCGGTGCAGGAGGCGTTAAAAGAGGCGCTGATTTCTGGTTTGTCCGATCTCGCACAAAATCAGCCAGAAATCTGGCGAAGGGTATTAATGCGCCACAACGAAGCGTTGCTTGGTGCTGCGTTGTGTGATGACCGTCTGTTTGATTTGCTCAAAGACCGTTTACAGGTGCCAACGTCAAAAGGTGCGCTGCTGGCGAAAGATTTACGCGTTAATAACAGCATTCATATTCTGTTAAGCCGCGACGGCGGTTTTGAAGAGATGTTGTTCCATATTCTGCAACGACCTGTAGCGCGTGGCGATCGCTATGCGGTGGTGCCATTTTTACGCCGCTGGGCGCTGTTATATCACTGCCGGATTATTGAAGTCGGTACGCAAACGGGCAATGAGCAGTTGTTCAGCCTGGCGGAATTACCCGAAGAGCAGGTGGCTTATCTCGAAGAGCATCTTTGCGATGGCGAACAATTAATTATCTCGCGCTTCGAACCGGCCGTTTTACCATTAGTGGTAACGCCAGATCGGGAAGCGGAATTAAAACAAATTCTTGAACAGGATGACGCGGATAAACGTATTAGCACCGCAGCGTTAATGTTGGCGCGGCAATTCACCTCGCAAATCCAAAAGACCAAAACGTCAAGTCTGTATATTAATCTCAATAACCCCTGCGTTATGCAACTGGTGACGGCATTACAACATCAGCAACAGCCAGCGGCGGCATTACGGTTATTAAAATCGCTGAAAGTAATTTTGTGCTCCAGCGGTAATAAAGAACAGCAGTGGGATTTACACCAGGCGCTGGATGATTTTACTCAGGTTATTCCTGTCTTAATTAATCAAGGAAAATAAAATGGATACATGGGAGTGGTACAACAAATATAGCCAGGAGTTGCGTGATGCCGGGCAGGAGTATATTCCGCAGATAATTGATGATTTTTCTGAAGGTGTTTTACATCTGCAAATGGAAAAGTGCGATTCGTTATTACCGGAAATGAAAGCACTGAATCAGGTGGCAAAAAATCCGTGGCTGGAAATATTTATCGGACACTGGGAGATGCGCCATCGTCTGACCAACTACGAAGAAGGCGAAAAAGTGCTGCCTGACGTGGTGGCGCTGTTTGAAAAAGCGCATCGGGAAGAGGCGAAAGATTGCCCGCAATCTATCTGCGTTACACAGGATTTATCCGCCTGCTACGAGAATATAGATGCCCCAGGCTGGGCCAATGAACGCATGGCGGTGTGTGAAGAAACCATCGCGCGCATTGATCCGACCTGGAGCTGCTTTATGTGTTTATCCTGCGAATATGCCAGTGCGCTGATGGATTCCAACAGAACAGAAGAGGCGTTGGTTTATATCGACAGGCAAATCGACGCGGTAAAAGCATCGGGGAGTGAATATTTAGAAGCACTACTGGCAACCCGTGCCGATATTTTGGTTGCCCTTCAGCGTTACGATGAAGCACGTGAAGTGATTGATGAACTGGCAAAAGAGAATGATTATTGGGGACGCGACCGCATCAATTATCAACTCAAAAAACTGTACATCATGGCGTTATGCGGGCAGGACAAAGAAGTCTGGGAGGAATTGCCGCGTTGGTCAGATCTGACTCCCTATTCATGGGGACTATGGCTGAAGATTATTACTGAATTACTGCCCCGCAATCCACAGAGAAACCACTGGCAACTGGCGCGAATCATCCAAAAAATGCTGGAGCACCGTTCACAGGCCGGGGCGCACCGCAAAGTGGTTGATCTGGCGAAACTGCAAATCACTCTGGCACTGGAGCGTGAATCCGTCTGGGTTGCCAAAATGGCGATGAAACTGGCTCAGCGGCACATACCGAAATTACGCGCGTTATTGGGGGTTGATCGCGAGTTTCTCGAACTTAGTGAAAAAATTGCCGCTAAAGAGGCGGAACTGCTTGCTCGCCCGGTTGTTGAATCGCCTGAAAATAGCGATGAAGAAACGCAGCCTGACCCCGAAAAAGACGTCGAAATATTCCGCCGTGCTTACCTGAACACGCCAGATGATACGGAATTGCTGGGTAAACTGGTCAATGCGTTAAAGGCTTGCAATGCGATTGATGAGTCGATTGAACTGCTGCAAAGCTATGTTGAAAGCCACATCCAGGAAGATAACGGCCTTTGCTTCGATCTGCTGGATCTCCTGCTACACCGTGGCGATCAGCAAGCGATCGAACAACTGGCGAAGCAGTATGAACGGGCGGGCCTGATGCATATGGCATTGTGGTTCCGTGCACGTGTGCTTAACCAGCAAGAAAATTGGGTCGAACTGGAAGCGATTGGCCAGCAATTGCTACAACACGAAAAAGGGCGTGAGTGGATCGGCGTTTATCGCATGTGCTCCTGGGCAGCACAAAAACAGGAAGCCTGGGATCGGCAGCTGGATTATTTACAGCAATTGCAGCAACTTATGATTAGCCGTGAAGAAGATATTCGCAATCTCCAGTGGGATATCATGGCGACCGCCAGCATCTTACAACAGTGGGATTTGGTGCGGACTATCGCCGCAGAACTGGAAATCGAACTCACGGAAGGTGAAGGTTTTATTGACGAAAAATGGGGGTTACTGAATATCCGTTTCCGGGAAAACTTCGAATACCGCTATTACTATGCCCAGCGGATTGGACCGGTAACGGCAAGGATCATTGAACCAACCTACCGGACCGATTACCCACAACATGTTGATGAAGTTGTCGTTTTCGATGCGGAGATGTTGAATACCCGGCCTGAAGATGAGGAAGAACAGAAGAATTTCACCCCGCTTTATGCCTGCCTGAAAACCATTATCCCGACTGAGTACGGCGAGTCTTGGTTCTGCGAAGGCGTTATGCCTGGTGAAGAACAGTTTAATGCCTTCCGTGAGGCGCTACGTGAACGAAACTGGTACTACTGGAGCAACAGTAACGATGACTATACGTTAACGGACAGTCATCAGGGAGAAGATGCACAGCCGCTGCCCGCGTTCTATTTTGTTATCAGCGCGCCGCGTTCAGTTTCTAAAGGTGATATTGATAAGACCCTGAGCGGATTGACCGCAGACTGGGAACATCCGTTGTGCTGGTGGCGACTTGCCAAAGAAGCCGGAGCGAACGAAGAGAAACATGCTGCTATTTCTGAACGTTATGGGATGTAATGCAGGTTTAAATAATGGGGGGCAGAAACTTCCCTCCCGCAATGGTTGAACTGTTAATTGAATTAAGTCCTGTAATTTAGATATAAAATTACAGGACTTATTCATTCAGTGAATTGTAGCTATTTATTTATAAACAAAACGCGTGTAGTGACGCTTTCTTTTTTCATTTATTATATTCACTCTCTTATTTATCTATTTATAAGGCAATTAAATGAAAAGGAATTTATTATCTTCAGCTATTATTATCGCCATAATGGCCCTCGGTATCACTGGATGTGATGATAAAAAAGCCGAAACAGAAACTCCCCCGCCCGCCAATAGTCAACCTGCCGCACCAGCTCCTGAAGCCCCCGTTGCAAAAGCAGAAGCTAAGCCTGAAACGCCTGCGCAACCGGTGGTCGATGAACAAGCGGTTTTCGACGAAAAAATGGATGTCTATATCAAGTGCTACAACAAGTTACAGATCCCTGTACAGCGTAGTCTGGCGCGTTATGCTGACTGGCTGGAAGATTTTAAACAGGGGCCTACCGGTAAAGAGAGGACTGTCTATGGCATCTACAGTATTAGTGAATCCAATCTCTCAGAGTGTGAGAAAGGAGTGAAAAGTGCTGTGGCGTTAACGCCTGCACTGCAACCTATTGACGGCGTGGCGGTGAGTTATATCGATGCTGCCGTGGCGTTGGGTAATACCATTAACGAAATGGATAAATATTACACCCAGGAAAATTATAAAGACGATGCGTTTGCCAAAGGGAAAACGCTGCACCAGACATTCTTAAAAAATCTTGAAGCCTTTGAACCTGTAGCAGAATCTTATCATGCGGCAATTCAGGAAATTAATGATAAGCGCCAGCTTGCGGAACTGAAAAATATTGAAGAAAGAGAAGGGAAAACATTCCACTACTACTCTCTGGCAGTCATGATCTCAGCGAAACAAATTAATAACCTGATCTCGCAAGATAAGTTTGATGCCGAAGCGGCAATGAAGAAAGTGACTGAGCTGGAAACGCTGGTGGCGCAGGCCAAAGAAGCGGATAAAGGTGGCATGAATTTCTCATTCATCCATTCGGCAGACCAATATCAGCTTGAGGCTAAAAAATATGTTCGCCGCATTAGAGATAAAGTCCCGTACTCCGACTGGGATAAAGAGCAACTTCAGGACGCAAACTCAAGCTGGATGGTCGAAGACTCATTTCCACGAGCATTACGCGAGTACAACGAAATGGTCGATGATTATAATCGCCTACGTTAAACGTTTCTGATTCTTGTGAGGAATGTAATGTTGGATACCGCTGTGGACGCCAGCCGGGCAAATTCAGCGCAACAGACGAGTCGCTAACTGAAGTGGCGGCGTTGTGCGGATTTAATAATGTCAGTTATTTCCGACAGATTTTCGCAAACACACGGGTTTAACGTCCACCGCATGGAAGCGGGAGCATATCAATTCATAGTACCGGGGCGATGAAGCCCCGGCGTGAGAGATTACTGCCCGTAATAGGCATTAGCCCCGTGCTTACGCAGATAGTGCTTATCTAAGAGTTCATTTTGCATGGCAGGAAGCTGCGGCGCGAGCTGGCGCGAGAACAGCCCCATATACGCGCACTCTTCCAGCACCACGGCGTTATGCACCGCATCGGCGGCGTTTTTACCCCAGGCGAACGGGCCGTGGGAATGCACCAGTACCGCCGGGATTTGTGCCGGACTCCTGCCGCGCTCTTCGAAGGTTTTAATGATCACTTCGCCAGTCTGGTATTCATACTCACCGTTGATCTCCTCTGCGGTCATCTGGCGCGTGCAGGGGATCGCACCGTAAAAATAGTCAGCGTGAGTCGTACCCCAGGCAGGGAGATCAATCCCTGCCTGCGACCAGATAGTGGCATGGCGCGAGTGGGTATGCACAATGCCGCCAATTTCTGCATAGCGGCGATAAAGCGCCAGATGCGTTGGCGTGTCGGAAGAGGGCTTTTTGCTGCCTTCCACCACCTTACCGCTGGCTATCTCAACCACCACCATATCGTCGGCGGTCATCACGTCGTACTCGACGCCGGAAGGCTTGATCACCATCCATTGTCGCGTCTTATCTACTGCGCTGACATTGCCCCAGGTGAACGTCACCAGATGGTGAGCGGGAAGCGCCAGATTCGCCGCCAGCACGTCGGCTTTCAGTTGCTCTAACATATAAAACCAGCCTCCTGCATACGTGCTTCAACCCAGCGCCGCGCCTGAATAATCTCCAGCACTGGCTCTTTGGCTTTTTCTGTCCACATCTCAATCAGGAAAGAACCGCGATAGTTCAGTTCATGCAGCGTTTTAAAGATGCCAACGAAATCGACGCAGCCTTCGCCAAACGGCACATCACGGAACTGTCCGGGGCTTTGCTCGGTAACTGGCTGGGTGTCTTTCAGGTGGATCGCGGCGATACGATCAATGCCCAGTTTCAGTTCGGCGGGAACATCATTGCCCCAGGCGCTGAGGTTGCCGACATCCGGGTAGACGGTGAACCATGGCGAGGCGAGCATCTCGTCCCATTTTTTCCATTTGCTGATGGAGTTCATAAACGCGGTGTCCATAATCTCCACCGCCAGCATCACTTGTGATGCCGCCGCCTGTTCAACCGCCCACGCCAGTCCTTCAGCAAACCGTTGCCGGGTGCCTTCGTCATGGTCTTCGTAATAGACGTCGTAGCCCGCCAGTTGAATGGTGCGAATACCAAGGTCGCGCGCCAGGCGAATCGCGTTACTCATGATTTCCCGCGCCCGCTGGCGCACCGCCTCGTCGCGGCTACCAAAAGGGAAACGGCGATGGGCAGACAGGCACATTGACGGAATAGCAATGCCCGTTTCGATCATCGCGGTAACCAGCGAAGCACGTTGTGCGGCGCTCCAGTCCAGGCGTGACAGACGTTCGTCGGTTTCATCCACCGACATTTCGACAAAATCAAAACCGCAGCTTTTTGCCAGCACCAGTCGCTCCGGCCAGGAGAGATCTTTCGCCAGCGCCTTTTCATAAATCCCTAACGGATGACTACGCACGAGCACCTCCCCAGATTGCGTCAATTTGCGCATGAAAATCAGCGGCAACCTGCGCTGGATTGGTAGCGCCCGCCAGTGCGCGCCCGGCAATAAACGCTTTCACGCGGATATCTTTAAACAGCGGCAGGTCAGCAGGGGTAATCCCGCCAGTAATAGAAAGTTCGAGGCCGATATCAGAAAGTGCCTTCATCCTCGCCAGATCCGCCTCGCCCCATTGCTGCCCGCTGGCCTGTGCGTCGCGACCACGATGATAAATCGCCTGCCGTACACCAATGCGATGCCAGTCACGGGCGTCGTCCAGTGTCCAGTTACCGAACAGCTCTATCTGGATTTCACCGCCGCAGCGTTGCGCCATCGCGTGGCCTTTTTCCACCGTGGCGAGCGGCGCGGCGCAGATGATGGTCATCCAGTTGGCGCCCGCGCCAAACGCCTGTTGCGCGAGCGTTTCACCGGCATCAGCGACCTTCCAGTCAGCGACGATGATTTTGTTCGGGCACTGTTCACGCAAGGCTTTCACCGCGCCAAGCCCTTCGTTTAAACAGAGAATGGTGCCCGCTTCGACGATATCGACGCTGTCTTTTAACCGCGTCACGTCGCGCTGCGCGGCTTCAAGTGATGAGTGGTCGAGAGCCAGTTGCAGAAGTGGTCTGCTCATAATGTGTGTTCCTTAATGCGGGTGTGATAACCCTGAAGTGCGGCAATGAGTTGCTGATAGCGTTGATATTTTTGTTGGTAATGCTGATGCGCGGTCATGTCCGGCAGTAATGTGCGTAGCGGATGTTGCGAGCTGCGCTGGGCCTCGCTGAAGTTGCGATAAACGCCCGTACCGACACGGGCAGCGAGCGCCGCACCAAAGCATCCCGTTTCTTCCACCTGCGGCAGCTCGATACGCAGACCGCTGACGTCCGCCAGCATTTGCATCCAGACATCGGAGTGCGCCGGACCGCCAGTCACGCGCAGGGTGTGAACAGCGGTAAAACGTTCACGCATCCGGTTGAGGTGGGTCATGTGGCTGAACACCACGCCTTCATAAATGGCCTGCAACAGGTGCGCGCGGGTGTGAATGGCCTGCATCCCGTAGAAACCGCTGGTCATCTCAAGTCCGGCGTTACTGCCGTACAGGAACGGCAGGAAAAACAGATCGCCTCCGGCTTTCGGCAAGCCGGCAACGGCCTGATTAATCTCAGCAAAAGAGATTTCTCCCCACTGCGCGGTAAACCATTCGAGATTGCCGGAAGAGGTAGGGCTGGCTTCGTGAACGATAAATTGACCGTCATTAACGTAGCGGCCATAGACATACGGATGCGCTTCACCGTCACGTAAACCGCTGGTTATGCCGCTGGTCACCGCCCAGGTTCCCATCACCGCATTGAGGGTAGATTCGTCTTCGATCCCGGCACAAAGTGCGGTGGAAACCACATCAAACAGGCCGCCGACAACGGGCGTACCCGCTTTCAGACCGGTCAGTGCGGCTGTCTGAGCGGTGATCTCCCCGCAGATTTCGGCAGATCCAACAACAGGCGGCAGGGCGTGATTGATTTCACCGATCCCCAGCCAGTCGGTGAGGCACGGATCATATTCCCCAAGACTCATGTTGTAGAGATTGGACTCGGAAATATTGCTTTCTTCGCAGCCTTTGACGCCGGTTAAACACCAGCGCAGGTAGTCGTGCGTCATCATCACGCAGCCAATTTGCGCATAACGCTCAGGTTCGTGCATTTTCAGCCAGCGTAACAGCGACACCGGATGCCCGGTCCACAAGGTTTGGCGGGTCAGCGGGTAGAGTTTTTCCGGGATGCCATCTTCCTGCCAGCAACGGACGATTTCCATCGCCCGGCGGTCAGAGGACAAAATGGCGTTACCTAGCGGTTTGTTATTTTTATCGAGTAAAAACAAACCTTTCCCTTGTGCGGAGATACCGATACCCACAATTTGCTCCCCGCTAACGCCAGAATGGGTAAGCAGGGCGCGAATGACAGCCATGCAGCATTGCCACAGTTCTGCCATATCGCGCTCTGCCCAGCCTGGCTGCGGGCTTAATGCGCACAGCGGCAGGCGCTGCACGCCCGCCTCCCGGCCTTCGCGGTCATACAGTCCGGCTTTCAGCCAGCTACCGCCACAATCTAACCCCAGCCAGTATTGCGTCATGGTTTATTGCACCTCATCCACGGCTTTCAGCAGTTCAGCGCCCTGCGGAACATCTTTAACAAACATGTCGCGAACCTGATTACCCAATGCATCGCTAAAGGCTTTGCGGTCGAGATCGGTAATCACTTCAACGCCCGCGTCTTTCATGCCGTCGATGATTTTTTGCTGATCTTCAGCAACCAGTTTGCGCTGATAGTTACCCGCTTCTTGCGCAGATGTGATCAGTGCCTGCTGGAACTCAGGGGTTAAGCCATCAAACTTCGCTTTGTTGATCACCACCAGAAGTGGGGAGTAGGCGTGATGGGTCAGAGAAAGGTACTTCTGCACTTCATAAAATTTTGCTGACCAGATGACGTTAATCGGGTGTTCCTGGGCGTCGATGGTGCGGGTTTCCAGCCCGGTATAGACTTCGGCAAATGGCATCGGGATCGGGTTAGCACCGAAGATTTTGAATGCCGCAATATTCATTGGACTATTGTTGGTACGGATCTTCAGCCCTTGCAGATCGGCGGGAGTTTTAACTGGTGCACGCGAGTTGGTGACATCGCGCCAGCCGTTTTCCCAGTAGGCCAGTACTTTCAGCCCTTTACCTTCAAGGGAAGTTTTCAGCTCATCACCGACTTTACCGTCGAGGGTTTTATGCGCATGAGCGGTATCGCGGAACAGGAAAGGGACATCGAGCAGGTTGATGACGGGCGAGAGTCCCGTAAAGTTATTGGAGCCAGACATCTCCATATCAATAGTGCCGCCGCGCACGCCGCTGATCATCGCCTGCGCATTGCCGAGGGTGCTGTCCGGAAACAGTTTTAACTTCAGTTCGCCTTTGGTTTTTTCTTGCAATAATTCGTTGAATTTTTTTGCTGCAATATGTTGTGAATCGGTTTGCGAGGTTTCATAACCGAAACGTAATGATTGTGCCGCCAGAGAAGATGTACTGAACGCCGCCACTCCGGCAAATAATAAAGCGTAGGTTACAGAACGTAATTTCATTATGATTTCCTTTTAACTCATCCATTTAAGAGGAGCGGTAATAAGCTCCGGTATAAAAATAAATAATGCTAACAACATGAATAAAACCATGACGTAAGGCGCAACGCCTTTTACCGCATCGTCAAATTTAAGTTTTGCCACGCCGCATACCACGTTAAGGACGTTACCGACCGGGGGCGTAATCAGTGATATTGAACAGTTGATAATAAACATGATGCCGAAATAGACCGGATCTATTCCCGCTTCTTTCACTAATGGCATTAATACAGGTGTAAGAATTAATACGGTGGGCGTTAAGTCCATTACCGTGCTGATCACCATAATAGCGAGCATAATGACGATGAATAATAAGCGAGGCGAATCAACCAACGGTTGTAATAGCTCCGATACCATCATGGGTAATTCGGCGATCGTAATAAGCCATGCAGATACCGCAGCAGAAGCCACCAGGAACATGACCACGGATGTGGTTTTCGCCGCGTTAATCAGAACATGATAAAGCGTGGAGAAGGTCATTTCGCGATAGACCACCACCGAGACGAACAGAGCGTAGAAGGCGGCAACCGCGCCTGCTTCGGTAGGCGTAAATAACCCCGAACGGAAACCGCCAATAATAATTATCGGCAAAAAGAGCGCCCAAATACCGGAGACTAAAGATTGCCAGACTTCCCGCAGTGAGGCTTTTGGCTGGCAAGGCAGATTCAGCCGTTTTGCCTGCCACCACCAGGTAATCATCAGCGTGACGCCCATCATGATGCCCGGCGCGATGCCCGCCATAAACAGTTTACTGATAGAGAGTCCGCTGGAGACGCCGAAGATAATGAGCGGAATAGAGGGCGGGATAATGGCCGCAATAATACCGCCCGATCCGATAAGCCCGGCGGCGCGGTTTACCGGATAGTTGGCCTGACGCATCATCGGCACCAGCAGCGCCGCGACAGCTGCGGTATCAGCAACCGCAGAACCGGAAAGGCTTGCCATGATCATTGCCGCCAGCACGCCAACGTAACCCAGACCGCCTGGCCTGTGACCCACCAGTTTCATTGGCAGGTCGACAATACGTTGCGACAGGCCGCCCGCGTTCATGATCTCACCCGCCAGCACAAAGAAGGGAATGGCTAACAGAGAGAAACTGTCTGCACCGTTGACCAGCGTTTGCGCCAGAATTTGCACATCAAAGATATCCATCCAGAACATCAATGAGATGCCGCACAGCAATAATGCCCAGGCGATGGGAACACCAATCGCGATAGCGCCTAACAAACTGACAATAAATATAAGAATTGTCATCGTCAGACTCCTTGTTGATTTTGGCTGGTGGTATTTGTGAACTGCCGGTATAAGTGACGCAACTCCAGCAATGCGATAATCAGGCTGGTGGGGATAGCGGCGGCGTACATTAAGCCAACGGGTACGCCGAGAATGGGCGATAAGTTACTCCAGTCCTGTGACGTTTTTTCTATTGCACCCCAGGCCAGACCCAGACACAGCAATAAAATGAGCGTATGGGTTAGCAGCGAAACACGTTGTTGATTAGTGGGAGAGAGTTTTTCGACTAAAAAAGTAACCTGCACATGGCTGTTGTCCATATAAGCAACGATAGCGCCAATAAAGGTTAACCAGACAAATAAAAGCCGGGATAATTCATCAATCGATAATATGCTTGTGTGAAATCCATATCGAAGAATGATATTAATAAAAATAATACAAGACAGTATTGCGATGATGAGCGCAAGAATGCCTTCGAGTATCCGTTTCATAACGAGTCCTTCTTGTTATGCAATATGTTTTCATTAATTAATGTTGTTGGTATTCGTAATATTTATTGGAGAGCGATTAATTAGAATCTGGCAAAATAAATGAATCGTTTTAAATAGATTCATTTAGAGAGTGAATGCCATTGCGTAATATTTCGATGCGGTGCTGAACATCAGCAGCAGCATGGATTTCTAATAACTTGATGCCCGAAAATTGCAATGTTGATGGTTCTGCTACATTAAATAACTCGCGAACATGATCTGTGGTCATCAGGCTTTCTGCACAGAATGGTGCAAACGGCGCGTGTAAATCCTGCCATTCTCCGTATGCTCCGTTTAGCGTCGTACCAGAGAACATCAACGCGCCGAGTTTCCCGGCCTGTTTCGCCATTTGGGTATGGGTCAGCGGCAACGCTGTATTGCGGCCTTCAATGGCGGATCGCGCCCAGTTGATACAGATGCTGACGTCATAATCGGCAATGACTTCCAGCACATTTTCCAAAGGCAAAAAGCCTTTGCGGGGAGCGGCAGACGTCATGGCATCGCAGTGTTCCAGCACCAGTTTGCACGGCCAGTCCCAACTGGCGATTTCTTTCAACGAGCGGGCAAAAGCATCCGTCGCTTGCATAACATTGGGATTCGTTGCTAACGGTGCGGCCTGGATCTCCAGTGCGAGCACTTTATTAGCCTGCAATGAGTTGATTTTATGGAACAGGTGGCAATAGTACGCCACGCAGGCCTTGCGTTGTTCTTCATCGCTGGAGGCGAGACCAAAGCCGCTGTTTTCGCTGCGGCGACGCATGGTTTCCATCACAGCGGTGACGACAAATTTCCAGCTTTCCGGCGTATGGCGAAGTAACCATTGATCGCCAAGAGGATGGAAGTTTTCCAGGCAGGGTTGTTCCAGACCGCGAATATCAGGGGTATCTGATAATTGTCGCCAGAATTCCTTCTCTTCCTCTTCACTTCTTTGATGAAAAGAAGGTGCACAGGGATACGCGCCGATAATATAACCGACATTATTCGCTTTCATTTTGTGCTCCAGTAATAACTTTTTATAAAGCGCAGAGGGCTACTTTAACCACGATTTTGCGGATTGCCATTGGGGCATTTTTATTACATGCCGGTCGGTGAACATCCTGCGGGAAGAAAATAGCGTAGCTACCCGGTATCATTTCTATAAATGATTCATGTTCACTATCGTGATAAAAAATAATATCGCGTTGCTCTAATAGTGATTCGCTGACTTTATTATTTCCCGTATCAATGGCGATACCTATTTTCTCTTCGCCCCAGGCCAGAAACTGAATATCCAGATAGCGCCGATGAACTTCAGGACGGTTTTCCACCGCCTCGCGTGTGGTTAAATCGATAATTTGCGCAAAAATATTCTTGCCGTCGATTTCGACAATGCCCGGCGGCAGGGCGTTGAAATCGGTGGTGCGCAGAAAATCGAGCGCCTTTTCAATGGCGACGGGCAAACGGCACGGATTAGGTTGTGTGATATGTCCAAATATCATGGTCTATCTCCTTATAATGCCTGGATTTTTGCCCACACGCTGTCATCAACGGTGATGCCGTTACGGCGGTTTTCTGCCAGCAGGGTAGTGAATTCGTGACCGGGTAAACGAATGGCCTGGTTTTCGTCTGCGCGCTCGGCGCTGGTAACGTAATCCATAATGCGTTGCAGTTTGGCATCGCGGGTGGAACCGTCGATCAGTTTGTCCACTTCAATGGCAATAAAGATTTGTGAAATGCCGTACTCGTCGCTGTTGTCCTGGGTGACTTCAGCAACCGATGCGCCGTCAGAAAGGAGAGTGGCGATCATATCCAGCACGATCGACATACCGGAACCTTTCCAGTAACCCATCGGCAAAATGCGGCGATTTTTCTCGATAATGCCAGGTTCTTTGGTCAAATTGCCCTCATCATCAAACCCACCATCGACCGGCAGCTCGCGTCCCGCCAGACGATTCACTTCTAACATGCCGTAGGAGAACATCGACATCGACATATCGACCATGGTGATGGGTGAAGAAGGAATAGCGACGATCAGTGGGTTGGTGCCGATGCGACACTCTTTTGCGCCCCACGGCGGCATTACGGCGATAGAGTTGGTCCAGCAGATGCCGATATAGCCTTTTTCCGCCGCCTGCCAGCCGTAGCTGCCGCCGCGCATCCAGTGGTTGGCATTGCGTAACGCGACCAGGCCAATCCCGTGAGTTGCCGCCAGTTCAATGGCGCGATCCATCATCTTTTTCGCCGTCAGGTTACCGATCGAACGCTGGGCGTCCCACTGCTCAATCGCGCCGAGGCTGGTTATACGTTTGGGTTGGGCGTCAGGAATGATATCGCCGTTTTCCAGTTGCTGAATGAAACGGGGGAAGCGGTTAACGCCATGAGAATAAACGCCGGATTCGGTGGTGCGGGCGAACATCTCTGCACAGGCATCGGCTGTTTCGCTGTCAACGCCACGTGAAATTAATACCCGATTAAAGGCTGTTTTTAACTGCTCAAATGTCACTTTCATCCCTGGCTTCCTTGTGTTTATTGATCGCTTTTTTAGCTTAAAATTCCACTATGCGAAATTTGATTTCAAATATATCGATCGCTTTTTAACAAAGCAATCCGCGCCATGATTTTCAAAAATTATTAAAATCAAATAGTTACAAATTATCTGTCGAGATCGTGAACTGCGACACACTTTGCGTTACCATCAGGGCGCGATAAAAAGGGGAAGAAAGCGATGGGAAAAAAAGAGCACGAGTTGGCGCAGGAAAAAGAGCGCCCAGCTGGAAGTCAGAGCCTGTTTCGCGGGTTGATGCTGATTGAGATTTTGAGCAACTATCCAAACGGTTGTCCGCTGGCGCATCTCTCTGAACTGGCTGGCTTAAATAAAAGCACGGTCCATCGTTTATTGCAGGGGCTACAGTCCTGTGGCTATGTGACAGCTGCGCCCGCTGCGGGGAGTTACCGCCTGACCACAAAATTTATTGCTGTCGGGCAAAAGGCGCTGTCGTCGCTGAATATCATTCATATTGCCGCGCCGCATCTTGAGACGCTGAACATCTCCACTGGTGAAACCATTAACTTTTCCAGTCGAGAAGATGATCACGCTATTTTGATTTATAAACTGGAACCTACTACCGGTATGCTACGAACTCGCGCCTATATTGGTCAGCATATGCCGCTCTACTGTTCGGCGATGGGTAAGGTTTATATGGCGTTTGGGCATCAGGACTACGTGAAATCGTATTGGGAAAGCCATCAGAATGAAATCCAGCCGCTAACCCGCAACACCATTACCGAACTGCCCGCGATGTTCGATGAACTGGCGCGCATTCGTGAAAGCGGCGTGGCAATGGACAGAGAAGAGAATGAACTTGGCGTCTCCTGTATTGCTGTTCCGGTGTTTGATATTCATGGGCGGGTGCCGTATGCGGTGTCGATTTCGCTTTCGACATCACGCCTGAAACAGGTGGGGGAGAAAAATCTCCTGAAACCGCTGCTTGAAACTGCGCAGGCTATCTCCAATGAACTGGGATTTACCGTCCGGGATGACCAGGGCGCGATCACATAACGCTTTTGGCAGGTGGCAAAACTTTAATATTTCCTTCGTTGGATCAAAGCAATAATGGCGCACTCTCTGGCACGCTGCGGTTTTAGTGCAAAGGAGTGATCATGAACCGGTTTATTATTGCGGATGCGACGAAATGTATCGGTTGCCGTACCTGTGAAGTGGCTTGCGCAGTGTCGCATCAGGAGAATCAGGATTGCGCTTCGTTGTTACCTGGCGAGTTTATTTCCCGTATTCGTGTCATCAAAGACCACACCTGGACCACGGCAGTAGCCTGTCATCAGTGTGAAGATGCACCCTGCGCGAATGTTTGCCCTGTGGACGCTATTCGCCGCGAACATGGGCATATCTTCGTTGAACAATCACGTTGTATTGGCTGTAAAAGTTGTATGCTGGCTTGTCCGTTTGGTGCGATGGAAGTGGTTTCTTCGCGCACAAAGGCGAGGGCGATTAAGTGCGATCTGTGCTGGCATCGGGCGACGGGACCGGCCTGTGTTGAAGCTTGCCCGACAAAGGCGTTGCAATGTATGGATGTTGAGAAAGTGCAGCGGAATCGGCTACTACAGCAGCCTGTTTGAGACATTATTCCGGCGGTTCTCAACGCCGGAATAGTGCGTTTCGTTTATGCCGGGTGCGGCGTGAACGTCTTATCTGGCCTACAAAATCTTACAAATTCAATATATTGCAGAAATTATGTGGCCTGATAAGCGCAGCGCATCAGGCAATTTTTAATGACTCTCAGCCCAGGCGCGTTCAATCTCTTCCGCCAGAATCTTCACACCTGCCTCGATTTTCTCCGGCTCCGGCACATAGTTCATGCGCATACATTGATGCGTATGCGGCCACGGTTTATCCAGCCCAGGGAAGAAGTTGTGTCCTGGCACCATCAGCACGCCGCGCGCTTTAAGCCGCTGGTAAAGCTGCTCGGTGGTAATCGGCAAATCCTTAAACCATAGCCAGAGGAAAATAGCGCCTTCGGGTTTATGAATCAGGCAGCGATCTTCTGGTAAATAACGGCGAATGATGGCGATAGTTTCCTGAACACGCTGGTAGTAGAACGGCTTGATGACCGTTTCTGACAGGCGCAGCAGATCGTTACGCTTAATCATTTCGCACATCATCGCCGGACCAATACCACCAGGCGCCAGGCTGATAATGCCGTTCATATTCGTGATGGCGGTGATGATTTTTTCATTGGCGATGATAATGCCGCAGCGCGAACCTGGCAGCCCCAATTTAGAAAGGCTCATGCACAGCACGATATTCGGATTCCACAGCGGGCGCGCTTCGCTGAAGATGATACCCGGGAACGGGACGCCATAAGCGTTATCAATCACCAGCGGAATGCCGTGTTGATTCGCCAGCGCGTCAAGCTTCAGCAACTCTTCGTCAGTAATCACATTGCCTGTTGGATTCGTCGGCCGGGAGACGCAAATCATCCCGGTTTCTTCGCCAATATGCAGATGCTCAAAATCGACGTGGTATTTAAACTGGCCTTCCGGCAGCAGTTCAATATTCGGACGCGCAGAGACAAACAGATCTTCTTCCAGTCCGGCGTCAGCGTAGCCAATGTATTCCGGTGCCAGCGGGAACAGCACTTTTTTGACCCGACCATCGGCGCGGCGTCCGGCAAACAGATTAAATAAGTAGAAAAATGCGCTCTGGCTGCCGTTTGTTAGTGCAATATTCTGTGGTTCGATATCCCAACCCAGCTTCTCGCGTAGCATTTCGGCAAGTAGTGTGAGTAGCTCCGTTTTCCCCTGCGGGCCGTCGTAATTACACAGCGCATCAGTGGCTTTGCCGCTTTCCAGCATGTCGGTAAGCAGCGTCTGGAAGTAGTCCTGCATTTCTGGGATCTGCGCCGGATTGCCGCCGCCGAGCATAATCGCGCCGGGCGTGCGTAAGCCGTCGTTCAGATCTTCCATCAGCAGCGTAATGCCGGAGTGGCGGGTAAATTTGTCACCAAAAAGGGAGAATGTCATAGCGGGATATCTGTCGAACTCTGTAGCAAGGAAAGTAACAATAACGCTACATTTGCTGGGGTGCAAATCGGGTTGCTGCAAGAGGATTGGCGTATCATGCTAAGGTTTATGATATGTCTGGTCTTTTATACTGGAATACGGCTTCCCGACATACTGCAAGTGGGAAGCCGGAAAAGTTACTGTTGCCCCGCCCAGACAACCATCACTTTATCGTCGCCATGTTCACGGACAAATCCATAACCTTGTTTCAGTGACAATGTGGTCTGCTTACCCGCGCCAATCGCTGGATGGCGGGCGCGGAACTGACCGAGGCGTTGCCAGTGCGCAACGCTGGCAGCAGATTTACCGCTAACATCCTGCCAGTTCATATCCGAGCGTGTGCCTTGCAGCGGATCAGAACCGGTAGCTCCGAACGGACGCGAGGATTCATCACCATAAAAGATTTGCACCGCACCTGGCGCTAATAGCAATAACTCTGCTGCTTTGTCGCCCCTTTCGCGGAACAGGCGGGTATCATGCGACGAGAGGTAGCTCAACACGTTGAAATCCTGCAATTTATCTGCCATTTGCTGCCAGGTGGTATCCATCTGTGCCAGACAATCGACGGCTTTCGCGGCCTGTTCCTGATAATCGAAATTGATCATCGCATCGAAGCCGTGGCGATAGTAGTCACTTTGCATTATGCCATGACCCCAGGCTTCGCCGGTCATCCAGAAAGGTTTGTCATCTAACGCTTTATCGGGGTTAGCTTTTTTCCATTCGCGAAGTGCGGCGCTGGCTTCGGTTTTCAGTTGCTGCCAGGCGGGCAACTCAACATGTTTGGCGGTATCGACCCGAAAACCATCAATCCCGTAGTCGCGAACCCACTGGCTTAACCAATGCGTTAAATAATCGCGGGGAGTAAAACTATCGATGTCTTTAGCGTGGGTATCCGGTTTGTTTTTATAGAACACTGGCAGACCTGAAGCGGTGGTAGATTCGGTCTTTATATCCGGCAAAAAGGCCAGCGACATGGTGAGATCGTCGAATCCAGGATTGTCGTAATCGCCAATATCCGTTCTGATCCAGTTTTTTCCCCACCATTTATCCCAGCCTGTTTTGTCGCTGAAATTAATGTAATCGTTAAAGCTATGCCAGGTTTGCCCGGCAGCGGGTTTCCAGTCGCTCCAGCGGTCACCCAGTGTTTTTTTCAGCTCATCACCGGAAAGGTATAACGCGCCAAACTGATACTCCTGCATATCCGCCAGCGTGGCATAACCGGTATGGTTCATCACCACATCAAAGAGAATACGAATACCGCGCTGGTGTGCGCTATCAACCAGCGCCTGTAGATCGGCTTCGTTGCCCATATTTGCATCAAGATTCGTCCAGTCCTGTGTGTAATAACCGTGGTAGGCATAGTGCGGGAAATCGCCTTTTGTACCACCGCCCACCCAGCCGTGAATTTGCTCAAACGGGGCGCTGATCCACAGGGCATTGACGCCCAGCTGCTGGAGATAATCCAGTTTGTTGGTCAGGCCGCGTAAATCGCCGCCGTGAAAAGTGCCAATTTCCGCCATACCGTCTTTATGACGACCGTAGCTCTGATCATTGCTGGGATCGCCGTTTTCGAAACGGTCTGTCAGCACAAAGTAAACGGTGGCGTTATGCCAGTCGAAAGAGGCAGAGGTGTCAGTTTCTGCCCGTTCCAGTAGTAGTAAGCCGTTACTAGTGGCGGCAGGTTGTAATGTAATTTGGCCGTTTTTCACTGTCGCGATTTGTTGGCTGTAATAATCACGGACAGGCGCACCTTCCGGGAAGGTGGCACTGACATCAAGCGTAAGTGGGCGACCATCCCATTTCGGGCATTCACGGATTGGGGTTGCTATTGGTTCGGCGGTGTTTGGGATCGATATCATCAACGTCGGCGTGCCGGAGCGGGTGTCGATTTGCAGCGTATATTCGCCATCTCTGAACAATCGCCATTGTGGCGGTGTGTTGTTGCAAGGTTGCAGGGAAAGCATCTGGTTGAGTTTTATCGCATTCACCGGCTGCCAGCACTGTTGGTCAAAATTTAGCGTTAGTGGACGCGTACCTTTAGCCAGCTTCGCGTGGCTGACAAATGTTCCTGTCTCCTGTTCGGTAAAGGCGGGGAACCCCGGCGAAGTCCAGCTGGCGGCAATGGCAAAGCCGGGAAGGAGTGTCAGAAAACAGGCGGCAAGTTTCATGGCGGGTGAGTCCTTATTGCTGCGATTTCAGACAGTTTGCCAGCGAATAACCAGACAAAACTCATCCCTGAGTAGTAAGTCCACAGGATGAGACGCAGGGGTGAGCGATCGCGCGCAAAAAACAGCTGAATTTTGCGATAAAATCCACATTTTCTGCGATCTTGCACCAATCTGAACCATTACCACGTGACATAGTTTCAGATTTGGACTATTCCTTGGGGTGCGCTCGACCGCTATTTTTGATATGATTTGAGATTCAACTCTCAAACTTGGGAAAAATATTACTCTAAATCATTCGAGTTGCAGGACAAAACACCAATGGCGTTTTGAACAGCGTTTACGCAGCACATGCAACTTGAAGTATGACGAGTATAAGGTGTTTGAATGATTAAATCCGATCAGGAGACCTGATGATTTTGACTCCCATACGACGATATGGGGCGATGATTCTTATGTTACTCACTCTGGTGTTTTCGAGTGAGGTGTTAGCGAAGACGCACACGACAACAACGAGTCAACAGTCCCACTTAACTAAAGCTAGTAATAAACAGGTAAGCAGTAAACAAGAGTATTCTCGCAATAGTGCAAAGAGCAGTTCACTTCCTGATTTGCGAAAATACCCTTCCGGAACACCAAGAAAAAAAGCGTTTCTCCGGACTGTAATGCCCTATATTACCAGCCAAAATGCTGCCATTACGGCGGAACGTAACTGGCTGATCTCAAAACAGTACCAGGGGCAATGGTCGCCTTCAGAGCGTGCACGTCTGCAAGACATTGCCAAACGCTATAAGGTGAAGTGGTCCGGTAATACGCGAAAAATCCCGTGGAATACGCTGCTCGAACGTGTAGACATTATCCCGACCAGTATGGTGGCGACGATGGCTGCAGCAGAAAGCGGTTGGGGAACGTCGAAACTGGCGCGTAGCAACAACAACCTGTTCGGCATGAAGTGCATGAAAGGACGTTGTACCAATGCGCCGGGTAAAGTGAAGGGGTACTCACAGTTCAGTTCTGTAAAAGAATCGGTGAGCGCCTATGTCACTAACCTGAATACGCATCCGGCTTACGCTTCTTTCCGCAAATCACGTGCACAATTGCGTAAAGCGGATCAGGAAGTTACCGCCACAGCGATGATTCATAAGCTGAAAGGTTATTCCACGAAAGGGCAGAGCTATAACAACTACCTGTTCGCGATGTACCAGGATAACCAGCGGTTAATCGCTGCGCATATGTAATTGCATTCCCTTGAGCCTTATCCGACTTGTTGGTCGGATAGGGCTTTTGTTCGCATCAGGTGGTTGTGCTGAGTTACCTGATGCGATGCTGGCGCGTCTTATCATGCCTGGCGGATTTTCCCCTCCCGCTACAGCATTACCTCGCTATTTACATCGCGATACTCTTTTGGCGTCGTGTCATACGCTTTTTTAAATACAGAGTAGAAATATTGCAGCGATGGATAACCACACATTTGCGATATCTCATTGATCGACAAGGTAGTAGAAATCAGCAGGCTGCGCGCTTTCTCCAGCTTCTCGGCATGAATCATGGCGTGAATAGTTTCACCCACTTCTTCTTTAAACCGTTTTTCAAGATTGGATCGCGATATGCCCACCGCATCCAGAACCTGATCCACTTTAATTCCTTTGCAGGCATGATTGCGGATGTAATGCATGGCCTGAATAACGGCGGGATCGGTCAACGAACGGTAATCAGTAGAACGCCGTTCGATGACACGGACTGGCGGAACCAAAATCCGCTGCAACGGCATCTCTTCTTTATCTAATAAGCGATGCAAAATTTTTGCCGCCTGATAGCCCATTTGTCGGGCGCCCTGGGCGACAGAAGAGAGGGCGACACGCGAAAGATAGCGGGTCAATTCTTCGTTATCTATGCCAATCACGCATAATTTTTCCGGTACGGGGATGTGCAGATGCTCGCATACTTGCAGAATATGCCGCGCCCGGGCGTCAGTGACGGCAATAATCCCTGTTTGCGGTGGCAGTGTTTGCAGCCAGTCTGCCAGCCGATTCTGCGCGTGTTGCCAGTTCTCTGGTGCGGTTTCCAGCCCCTGATAAACCACACCTCGGTACTTCTCTTCAGCCACAAGCTGGCGAAAGGCATACTCGCGTTCGGCGGCCCAGCGTTTGCCGCTCGACTCTGGCAGACCATAAAAAGCAAAGCGGTTAACGCCTTTCTCTTTTAAATGCAAAAATGCGCTTTCAACCAGCGCATAGTTATCGGTGGCAATGTAATGTACGGGCGGATAGCTTTCTGCCAGGTGATACGAGCCACCAACCCCAACAATAGGGACGTTGACATCAGCCAATGCTTGCTCGATTTGTTTATCGTCGAAGTCGGCGATGACGCCATCTCCTAACCAGTCCTTGATTTTATCAATGCGGGCGCGGAAATCTTCTTCAATGAAAATATCCCATTCCGATTGCGACGCCTGTAAATATTCCCCTACACCTTCTACTACTTGACGGTCATAGGCTTTATTAGCATTGAACAGCAACGTGATGCGATGACGTTTAGTAAACATGGTTCTTTTCCTGCTGAATCATGCAAAAACTCAAAACCGGTAATACGTTACCGGCTTTGAGAAAATTTTTATCAAAATCAGGAACGGCGTTTGGTTGCGGAGTCCATCCATACTGCCAGCAACAGAATCGCACCTTTGACGATATACTGCCAGAAGGTCGGTACATCCATCATACTCATACCGTTATCCAACGAAGCCATGATGAATGCCCCCATTACTGCACCGGCAACACTCCCCACACCGCCTGCCAGACTAGTACCGCCAATCACACATGCTGCAATCGCGTCCAGCTCGGCGATATTCCCCGCAGAAGGTGAACCAGCGCCAAGTCGAGAACTAAGAATTAACCCGGCGATGGCTACCATCAAACCGTTGATAGCAAACACGGCAAGTTTTGTTCGTTCAACGTTAATCCCGGATAGCCGCGCCGCTTCCAGATTACCGCCAATAGCGTAAATACGTCGCCCAAAGGCTGTCCGTGTTGCCATAAACATTCCACCGAGTAACAGCAACGTCAGCAGCAGAACAGGAGTGGGAACGCCACGGTAATCATTTAGCAGCCAGATTGCGCCTAAAACGATGATAGCCGTTAATGCCTGGCGACCGACCACCGCCGTAGATGCCGGAGACTGCAAACCCAAAGCCTGACGGCGCATTCTTCCGCGCCATTGCCAGCCGACAAAAGCCATTAAACCAAGCGCGCCGATGATGAAACCGGTACTGGCTGGTAGATAGCTTTGCCCAATTTGTGACATCGCGGCGCTGGTGGGGGAAACGGTCGTGCCGTTGGTGATACCAATCAGGATGCCGCGAAATGCCAACATACCTGCCAGGGTGACAATAAATGACGGGACTTTGCGGTACGCGACCCACCACCCATTCCACGCTCCGAGAAGCAGTCCCAGAACCAATGTCACAATGATAGTGAGTGGCAGCGGCCAACCCAACCAAACGTCACAGATAGCGGCGACCCCGCCTAGTAGCCCCATCATGGAGCCGACCGAGAGGTCGATTTCAGCAGAAATTATGACGAACACCATACCTACCGCGAGAATGCCGGTAATTGCGGTCTGGCGCAGCAGGTTGGAAACGTTACGGGCGCTTAAGTAGGCACCATCGGTGGTCCAGGTAAAGAACAGCATGATTGCGATGATCGCTGCAATCATCACGAAGACCTGTAAATTCAGTGATTTCAGCCCAGAAAAGCCACCGGATGTCGGTACGGCTAATTTCACTTCAGACGGATTGCTTTTCGACATGATGTTCGCTCCTCAATGCGGCTTCCATCACCTGCTCCTGAGTCAGGTTATGATTTATCAGGTTGGCTTTTAGTTTTCCTTCATGCATCACCAGCACACGATCGCTAAGGCCGAGTACTTCAGGTAATTCAGAAGAGATGACAATAACGGCAATACCTTGCTGGACGAGTTGGTTAATTAATTTGTAGATTTCGTATTTAGCGCCAATATCAATACCCCTGGTGGGTTCATCAAGAATGAGAATGCGTGGATTTAATAGCAGGCAGCGTGCGAGGATCGCTTTCTGCTGATTGCCACCGCTTAAACGTCCAATAGCAAGGTCGGGGGAGGATGTTTTAACTTTGAGTTGCTGGATGGATTCCAGAATACATTTTTGCTCTGCGGCATCATCAAGCTGGCTGATCCCTCCGGTAAATTTATTGAGTGCGGCGAGGGTAATATTTTTACCAACTGCCATTACCGGAACGATACCATCGCGCTTTCTGTCTTCTGGTACCATCGCAATACCCTGGACGATCGCTTGCTGGCAGTTGCGAATATCCACCTGTTTGCCGTCAATATAGATTTTCCCTTCCCACTGTCCGGGCCAAACGCCAAACAGGCATTGAATGGTTTCGGTGCGTCCGGCACCGACCAGTCCGGCAATACCCAGTATTTCACCGCGTTTCAGAGAAAAAGAGACATCGTTAACCCGTTTAATATGACGATTAACCGGATGCCACGCCGTCAAGTGCTCAATACGTAATATTTCATCACCAGTGATATGCGGTTCGTTAGGGTAAAGTGCCGTTAATTCTCGCCCTACCATCATAGTGATAATATCGTCTTCGCTCATTCCGGCTGCATCACGTGTTCCTATATGCTGACCGTCGCGAATAACGCAAATCGTATCGGAAATTGCTTTAACTTCGTTGAGTTTGTGCGAAATATAGATACAGGCGATACCGTGTTGTTGCAGATCGCGAATAATATCCAGTAAAACCGTGGTTTCCAGCTCGGTTAATGAGGCTGTCGGTTCATCAAGAATTAATAAACGCACTTGCTTATTAAGCGCCTTGGCAATTTCAACCAATTGTTGTTGTCCAAGCCCTAAATCGCCAACGCGGGCATCTGGTGAAATGGATAAACTGACCTGCGCTAATAGCTTCTGGCAGCGTAGCGTCATCTGGTCATAATCCATAATCCCATTGTAGGTTATCTCGTTACTCAGGAAGATATTTTCCAGCACGGTCAATTCTTTCACCAGGGCCAATTCCTGGTGAATGATGGCAATACCTTTGCGTTCGGTATCGCGGATGTGACTTGCCTGAATCTCTTCGCCAGCAAAAATAATTTCGCCTTCGTAGGAACCATGAGGATAAATTCCACACAGCACTTTCATCAGCGTTGATTTACCAGACCCATTTTCCCCACAGAGTGAGACGATTTCGCCAGCGTTTAGCCGCAAGCTGACGTTATCTATCGCCTTCACGGTGCCGAAGGTTTTGGTAATGTTCTTCATTTCAAGTAGATAAGACATAACGACTCCACCTAAGCCAATCAGTTCACGCGGCATGGAGAGAAATCACGCCCCGGTCAGCGCCGGGGCGTGACGCTTAAAGCTCGCTCTCTTTGTGGAATCCGTCTTTAATTACCGTATCTTTGATGTTGTTTTTATTAACATCGATTGGTGTCAGCAGGCGGGATGGAACATCTTTCAGACCATTATTCAGTGTGGTATCTGCTTTTGGTTCCTGACCATTGCCCAACTCAACGGCAATTTCTGCGGCAGTATTTGCCAACAACGTAATGGGTTTATACACCGTCATAGTTTGCGTACCGGCAGCAATACGTTTTATGCCCGCGAGATCTGCATCCTGACCGGAAATTGCCACTTTGCCTGATAAACCTTGAGCACTTAATGCCTGAATCGCCCCGCCAGCGGTAGCATCGTTTGAGGCAACAACCGCATCAATTTTGTTATTGTTGGCAGTTAGCGCATTTTCCATAATTTTCAGCGCATTTTCTGGTAACCAACCATCAACCCATTGGTCGCCAACGACTTTAATTTTTCCTGAGTCAACATAAGGTTTTAATACTTTCATTTGCCCGGCGCGAAATAGCTTGGCGTTGTTATCGACCGGGGAGCCACCCATCAGGAAATAATTGCCCTGTGGGACGATATCAACCAGGGCTTTTGCTTGCAGTTCGCCGACTTTTTCATTATCGAAAGAAATATAAAAATCTATATCTGCATCATTAATCATGCGGTCGTAAGCTAATACTTTTATACCTTCTTGTTTGGCTTCTTTTACAACGTTACTTAATACCTGACCGTTATATGGAATAATGACAAGAACGTCGACGCCCCGGTTAATCATGTTTTCAATCTGCGACATTTGGGTTTCTTCATTGCCATTCGCAGATTGCACAAATACTTTCGCACCGAGAGATTCTGCTTTTTTAACAAAGATATCCCGATCTTTTTGCCAGCGTTCAAGACGAAGATCGTCAATCGCCATTCCTATTTTTACTTCTTTGGCGTGCGCTGCGACGTTAGTAAGCAGGAGTGAGGTGCAAAGGGTGAGTAAGATGTTCTTTATTTTCATGATTCAGAGGCCTTCTGTTGTTAGAGGTCAGCTTAAAAAAGTAACAATCACCGCGATAAACGTAACCAATTTTTAGCAACTAAACAGGGGAAAACAATTACAGATTTTTATCTTTCGATTACGATTTCTGGTTTATTTCTTGATTTATGACAGAGATCTTACTTTTGTTGATTAATTGTACTTGTTGCATTTTTCTATTCGAGAAATCACCCAATTTCATCATTCCATATTATTTTTGCGAGCGGGCGCACACTTGTGAATTATCTCAATAGCAGTGTGAAATAACATAATTGAGCAACTGAAAGGGAGTGCCCAATATTACGACATCATCCATCACACGCGGCATTACCTGATTATGGAGTTCATTATGCAAGCCTATTTTGACCAGCTCGATCGCGTTCGTTATGAAGGTCCGAAATCCTCTAACCCGTTAGCATTCCGTCATTACAATCCCGACGAACTGGTGTTGGGCAAGCGTATGGAAGACCACTTGCGTTTTGCCGCCTGCTACTGGCACACCTTCTGCTGGAACGGGGCGGACATGTTTGGTGTGGGCGCTTTTAATCGTCCGTGGCAGCAGCCTGGCGAAGCTCTGGCGCTGGCGAAGCGTAAAGCCGATGTCGCATTCGAGTTTTTCCACAAATTACATGTGCCGTTTTATTGCTTCCATGACGTGGATGTTTCCCCGGAAGGCACATCGTTAAAAGAGTACATCAATAACTTTGCGCAAATGGTCGATGTGCTGGCTGGCAAGCAAGAAGAGAGCGGCGTGAAACTGTTGTGGGGAACCGCTAACTGCTTTACTAACCCTCGCTATGGCGCGGGCGCGGCGACGAACCCAGATCCCGAGGTCTTTAGCTGGGCAGCTACACAAGTTGTTACCGCGATGGAAGCAACGCATAAACTGGGTGGTGAAAACTATGTGCTGTGGGGCGGTCGTGAAGGTTACGAAACTCTGTTGAATACCGATCTTCGTCAGGAGCGTGAACAGCTTGGTCGCTTTATGCAGATGGTGGTTGAGCATAAACATAAAATCGGTTTCCAGGGCACGCTGCTTATCGAACCGAAACCGCAAGAACCGACCAAACATCAATATGATTACGATGCCGCAACGGTTTACGGTTTCCTGAAACAGTTTGGCCTGGAAAAAGAGATTAAACTGAATATTGAAGCGAACCACGCGACGCTTGCGGGTCACTCTTTCCACCATGAAATTGCCACAGCCATTGCGCTTGGTCTGTTCGGTTCTGTCGATGCTAACCGTGGCGACGCGCAATTGGGCTGGGATACTGACCAGTTCCCGAACAGCGTGGAAGAGAACGCGCTGGTAATGTATGAAATCCTCAAAGCAGGTGGTTTCACGACCGGTGGTCTGAACTTTGATGCCAAAGTACGTCGTCAGAGCACTGATAAATACGATCTGTTCTACGGTCATATTGGGGCGATGGATACGATGGCGCTGTCACTGAAAATTGCAGCACGCATGATTGAAGACGGCGAACTGGATAAACGCGTAGCGCAGCGTTATTCCGGCTGGAATAGCGAACTGGGTCAGCAAATCCTGAAAGGCCAAATGTCATTGGCTGATTTAGCAAAATATGCTCAGGACAACAATCTGGCGCCGGTGCATCAGAGTGGACGCCAGGAGCAACTGGAAAATCTGGTAAATCATTATCTGTTCGACAAATAACGGCTAATTGTGCAGTCCGCAAGCCCGGTTATCGGTAGCGATACCGGGCATTTTTTTAAGGAACAATCGCTATGTATATCGGGATAGATCTTGGCACATCGGGCGTAAAAGTTATTTTGCTCAACGAGCAAGGTGAAGTGGTCGCTTCGCAAACGGAAAAACTAACCGTTTCGCGTCCGCATCCACTCTGGTCGGAGCAAGATCCGGAACAGTGGTGGCTGGCGACTGGTCGCGCGATGAAAACCCTGGGTGAACAGCATTCTCTGCGAGACGTTAAAGCATTGGGTATTGCCGGGCAAATGCATGGTGCAACTTTACTTGATGCTCAGCAGCGGGTGCTACGTCCCGCCATTTTGTGGAACGACGGGCGCTGCGCGGAGGAGTGTGCCTTGCTGGAAGCGCGAGTTCCGCAGTCGCGGGATATTACAGGCAACCTGATGATGCCCGGATTTACCGCGCCTAAATTGCTGTGGATTCAGCGAAATGAGCCAGAGATATTCCTTCAGGTAGACAAAGTATTATTGCCGAAAGATTATTTGCGTCTGCGGATGACTGGAGAATTCGCCAGTGATATGTCTGATGCAGCTGGCACCATGTGGCTGGATGTCGCAAAGCGTGACTGGAGTGATGTTATGCTGGAGGCTTGCCAGTTATCTCGAGATCAGATGCCAGCATTATACGAAGGCAGCGAAATTACCGGCACTTTGCTACCTGAGGTTGCAAAAGCGTGGGGAATGAATGCAGTGCCGGTTGTTGCGGGCGGCGGCGATAATGCGGCTGGCGCGGTTGGTGTGGGTATGGTTGATGCCAACCAGGCAATGTTATCGCTGGGGACTTCAGGCGTTTATTTTGCGGTGAGCGAAGGTTTCCTCAGTAAGCCGGAAAGTGCCGTACATAGCTTTTGTCATGCATTGCCGCAGCGTTGGCATTTAATGTCTGTGATGTTGAGTGCGGCGTCGTGTCTGGACTGGGCGACGAAATTAACCGGTCTGAGTGATGTCCCTGTTTTAATTGCCGCAGCCCAGCAGGCCGATGAGAGCGTCGATCCTGTCTGGTTTTTGCCTTATCTTTCTGGCGAGCGTACGCCGCACAATAATCCACAGGCAAAGGGCGTTTTCTTCGGCCTCACCCATCAACACGGCCCCGCAGAACTGGCACGCGCGGTACTGGAAGGCGTGGGGTATGCGTTGGCGGATGGCATGGATGTCGTACATGCCTGTGGCATTCAACCGCAAAGCATTACACTGATTGGTGGCGGAGCGCGTAGCGAGTACTGGCGTCAGATGCTGGCGGATATTAGCGGTCAGCAACTGGATTACCGCACGGGGGGGGATGTGGGGCCAGCATTAGGCGCAGCAAGGCTGGCACAGATTGCGGTAAATCCAGATAAATCTCTCATTGAGTTGTTGCCGCAACTTCCTTTAGAACAGTCGCATCTGCCGAACGCGCAGCGTTATGCTGCTTATCAGCCACGGCGTGAAACGTTCCGTCGTCTCTATCAGCAACTTCTGCCGCTAATGGCATAATATTTCCCCCTGCCTTATGTGGCGGGGGATAATCTCCATCTATATATATTTAGAATATATTAATTTTTTATATGGATTTATTCTGAAAATCATTTGTTAATGGTGTTTTTCAGTTTTGTCTTTCGTTGGTTACTCGTAATGTATCACCGGTAGATACGGAGATCGTTATGAAAAACTCAAAGACTGTGGCAAAACTATTATTTGTGGTCGGGGCGCTGGTTTATCTGATTGGATTATGGATCTCATGTCCATTGTTAAGTGGCAAAGGCTATTTTCTTGGCGTGTTAATGACGGGGACTTTTGGCAACTATGCCTATCTGCGCGCAGAGAAACTCGGGCAACTGGATGATTTCTTTATTCGCATTTGCCAGTTAGTTGCGTTAATCACTATCGGCCTTTTGTTTATCGGCGTTTTAAACGCACCCATTAACGCTTATGAAATGGTGATCTACCCGATTGCCTTTTTTGTTTGCTTGTTTGGTCAAATGCGCTTGTTTCGCTCGGCATGATCGCCATAAAGCTCTTAATAGTTCAGGAATGAAAGGAAATCTGTGATGGAAAACAAAATATCAACCTATTCTCCGGCATTCAGTATTGTGTCATGGGTAGCTCTTGCTGGTGGTATCGTTACCTATCTGTTGGGGCTATGGAATGCAGAGATGCAGCTAAATGAAAAGGGATATTATTTTGCCGTATTGGTGTTAGGGCTGTTTTCGGCAGCTTCCTATCAAAAGACCGTTCGGGATAAGTATGAAGGTATTCCTACCACATCTATTTATTATATGACCTGCCTGGTGGTATTTATCATCTCTGTCGCGTTACTGATGGTAGGTCTGTGGAATGCAACGTTATTACTCAGTGAAAAAGGCTTTTATGGTCTGGCCTTCTTTTTAAGCTTGTTTGGTGCAGTAGCGGTGCAGAAAAATATCCGTGATGCCGGAATCAACGCCCCAAAAGAAACGATGGCTGCGCAGGAAGAATATAGCGAATAATCCAGGTAAGCCCGGTCAGCCCAGTGTGACCGGGTTTTTACTTAACTCACTAATCTGTTTTTATCGATTCGTTGCACCAGCACAGAAAGTAACAAGCTTGCTGCCAGCGTCGCGCAAAAGATCCAAATAATATCCAGTATTGGCCAGCTTTTAAGCTCAATACCACTGGTGCGCAGCGCATGGATAATCAACGCGTGGAACCCGTATATACCCAGAGAATGACGGGATATCAGTCCAAGCCCGCTAACAGTACGCGTATCCAGTGTATTTTTTACCAGAGTCAGTAACGCAATTGCGCAGATAAAAACCATCGGCCCACAGTAAAGATACCAGGTATCGGCAAAATTTCCGCGCCACCGTAATTCATATAATGTCCCACGAGAGATAATAAATACCCCGGCTATAAACAGTGCGGCGCTCATCCACGACAGTGGCTTATGTTGCGTGTCCATCATCCCAATGGCGCGGCCCAACATGCCATACAGGATGTAGTAAAAGGTATCGCCATTGATATATAAGTTAATTGGTAGCCATTCAAAACCGTCGATCTTCTGTGGCACAGTGTTTGGGTTGGCGATGATGCCAATCACCACCATTAGCACCAACAACATTTTACCGCCGACGTGCTTTACCTGAATCAGCGGCGAAACCAGATAAATCACCGCAATCGCGAAGAAAAACCATAAGTGATAAAACACCGGCTTTTGCAGCAGATTTTTCAGCGATAACTCCACATTGATGGAAGTAAACAGTGCAATGTAGAGCAGTGCGACAGTGCTATAAAACAGCAGGCATAAGCCGATACGTAAGAAATGACGCAGCTGGGCGCTACGTTCGCCAAAAAAGAGATAGCCGGAAATCATGAAAAATAGCGGTACGCTGACACGAGAGGCAGAATTTAGAATATTCGCGATATCCCAAGTGATGGGGTTAACACTATGGGCATTGGTCACATACCAGGTAGTGGTGTGAATCATCACCACCATTAAACACGCTATCCCTCGCAGGTTATCAATCCAGTAAATTTTGGGCTGCATCTGTGTCTCTGTATCTGGTTAAAAAAAGTCTGACCGATAAATCATTCGGTTGGCGCACTGGAATAATCTGAGTTTTATCACTACAGCTTATAGAGGCTTGAGGAAATTCGTAAGATATCAGCCACTATACCGATATAAATAATAAGACTCACCTGCAAACCAGACGGTAATTTAATGATGATGAACTATTTCTTTCCGGCAATGGTGCTTATGGTGTTAGTGGGATGCTCGACACCGCCACCCGTACAGAAAGCACAACGGGTAAAAGTTGATCCTCTGCGTTCGTTGAATATGGAAGCCTTGTGCAAGGATCAGGCAGCAAAACGTTATAACACCGGCGAGCAAAAAATCGACGTCACCGCATTTGAACAGTTCCAGGGGAGTTACGAAATGCGCGGCTATACCTTTCGGAAAGAGCACTTTGTCTGTTCTTTTGACGCAGATGGCCATTTTTTGCATCTTTCCATGCGTTAAGCCCTGCTTTTTCCCGTTTCGTACTGTATATCTTCCATCCAGCGGGTATACTGATCCCTTCCTTTAAATCCACACGTATCCAGCACGAAATAATATGCAAAAGTTTGATACCAGGACCTTCCAGGGCTTGATCCTGACCTTACAGGATTACTGGGCTCGCCAGGGCTGCACCATTGTTCAACCATTGGACATGGAAGTCGGCGCGGGAACCTCTCACCCAATGACCTGTCTGCGCGCGCTGGGGCCAGAACCGATGGCGGCTGCTTATGTCCAGCCTTCTCGTCGCCCGACCGATGGTCGCTACGGCGAAAACCCCAACCGCTTACAGCATTACTATCAGTTCCAGGTGGTCATTAAGCCATCGCCGGACAATATTCAGGAGCTGTACCTCGGTTCCCTGAAAGAGCTGGGAATGGACCCGACCATCCACGATATTCGTTTCGTGGAAGATAACTGGGAAAACCCGACGCTGGGTGCCTGGGGTCTGGGCTGGGAAGTGTGGCTGAACGGCATGGAAGTGACTCAGTTCACTTACTTCCAGCAGGTTGGTGGTCTGGAGTGTAAACCGGTTACCGGCGAGATCACCTATGGTCTGGAACGTCTGGCGATGTACATTCAGGGCGTAGACAGTGTTTATGACCTGGTCTGGAGCGACGGCCCGCTGGGTAAAACCACTTATGGCGACGTGTTCCATCAGAACGAAGTGGAGCAGTCCACTTATAACTTCGAATACGCGGACGTGGACTTCCTGTTCACCTGCTTCGAGCAGTACGAGAAAGAAGCGCAGCAGCTACTGGCACTGGAAAATCCGCTGCCGCTGCCTGCCTACGAGCGTATTCTGAAAGCCGCCCACAGCTTCAACCTGCTGGATGCGCGTAAAGCCATCTCCGTCACCGAGCGTCAGCGTTATATTTTGCGCATTCGCACCCTGACCAAAGCAGTGGCAGAAGCATACTACGCTTCCCGTGAAGCCCTCGGCTTCCCGATGTGCAACAAAGATAAGTAAGAGGCGGCTATGTCTGAGAAAACTTTTCTGGTGGAAATCGGCACTGAAGAGCTGCCACCAAAAGCACTGCGCAGCCTGGCTGAGTCCTTTGCTGCGAACTTTACTGCGGAGCTGGATAACGCTGGCCTCGCTCATGGCACCGTTCAATGGTTTGCTGCTCCGCGTCGTCTGGCGCTGAAAGTAGCTAACCTGGCGGAAGCGCAACCGGATCGTGAAATCGAAAAACGCGGCCCGGCGATTGCCCAGGCTTTCGACGCCGAAGGCAAACCGAGTAAAGCAGCAGAAGGCTGGGCGCGTGGCTGCGGGATCTCCGTTGACCAGGCCGAGCGTCTGACTACTGACAAAGGTGAATGGTTGCTGTATCGCGCTCACGTGAAGGGCGAAAGCACCGAGGTGCTTGTACCGAACATGGTAGCCACTTCGCTGGCGAAACTACCGATCCCGAAACTGATGCGCTGGGGCGCGTCTGACGTGCACTTTGTGCGTCCGGTGCACACCGTAACTTTGCTGCTGGGCGATAAAGTCATTCCGGCAACTATTCTGGGTATTCAGTCCGATCGCGTAATTCGCGGACATCGCTTTATGGGTGAGCCGGAAATTACCATCGACAATGCCGATCAGTATCCGGAAATTCTGCGTGAGCGCGGTAAAGTCATTGCCGATTACGAAGAGCGTAAAGCGAAGATTAAAGCCGATGCTGAAGAAGCGGCGCGTAAGATTGGTGGTAATGCTGACTTAAGCGAAAGCCTGCTGGAAGAAGTGGCTTCGCTGGTTGAATGGCCGGTTGTTCTGACCGCGAAATTCGAAGAAAAATTCCTCGCTGTACCGTCTGAAGCACTGGTTTATACCATGAAAGGTGACCAGAAATACTTCCCGGTGTATGCGAATGACGGCAAACTGCTGCCGAACTTTATCTTCGTTGCCAACATTGAGTCGAAAGATCCGCAGCAGATCATTTCCGGTAACGAGAAAGTCGTTCGTCCGCGTCTGGCGGATGCCGAGTTCTTCTTCAACACCGACCGTAAAAAACGTCTGGAAGATAACCTGCCGCGCCTGCAAACCGTACTGTTCCAGCAACAGTTGGGGACACTGCGCGATAAAACTGACCGCATTCAGGCTCTGGCTGGCTGGATCGCTGAACAGATTGGCGCTGACGTTAACCACGCAACTCGTGCGGGGCTGCTGTCCAAGTGTGACCTGATGACTAACATGGTCTTTGAGTTCACCGACACCCAGGGCGTTATGGGTATGCACTACGCGCGTCATGATGGTGAAGCGGAAGATGTCGCGGTGGCGCTGAACGAGCAGTATCAACCGCGCTTTGCTGGTGATTCCCTGCCGTCTAACCCGGTAGCCTGTGCGCTGGCGATTGCTGACAAGATGGATACCCTGGCGGGCATCTTCGGTATTGGTCAGCATCCAAAAGGTGATAAAGACCCGTTTGCACTGCGTCGTGCGGCGCTGGGCGTGCTGCGTATTATCGTTGAGAAGAACCTCAATCTTGATCTGCAAACGCTGACCGAAGAAGCGGTGCGCTTGTACGGTGATAAGCTGACTAACGCCAATGTGGTTGATGACGTTATCGACTTTATGCTCGGTCGCTTCCGCGCCTGGTATCAGGACGAAGGTTACACCGTCGACACCATCCAGGCGGTACTGGCGCGTCGTCCGACTCGTCCGGCTGATTTCGATGCGCGTATGAAAGCAGTATCGCACTTCCGTACCCTGGAAGCAGCGGCAGCACTGGCGGCGGCGAACAAGCGTGTATCTAACATTCTGGCGAAATCAGACGAAGTGCTGAGCGATCGCGTGAATGCCTCCACCCTGAAAGAGCCGGAAGAAATTAAACTGGCGATGCAGGTGGTCGTATTGCGCGACAAGCTGGAGCCGTACTTCGCTGAAGGTCGTTACCAGGATGCGTTGGTCGAGCTGGCTGAGCTGCGTGAACCGGTTGATGCCTTCTTCGATAAAGTGATGGTTATGGTTGATGATAAAGATCTGCGTATCAACCGCCTGACCATGCTGGAAAAACTGCGCGAACTGTTCCTGCGGGTTGCGGATATTTCTTTACTGCAGTAATAACTCCTTTATTAAAAAGTCTGCCAGATGGCAGACTTTTTTTATCACTAAATAATACAGCTACCTGTAATAATCTTCTGCTGAATAAAAATTATCTCATATATTAATTTCATGAGATTTTTTTTCGGAATTTATTAAGGAGAGGAAAAGAGGTTATTACGCTAAAATAAGTCTGGGTGCTTGAGACTGTTTGTCTCAGGTATTCACCAAAAGGCAGACAGAGAAAAGCCCCACCTGACTATAAATCAAAGTGAGGCTGCCCTATGCCTGAACACCATAAGGTTAGCCTCTTACTCGTTGGAAATCAACACAGGAGGCTGGGAATGCCGCAGAAATATAGATTGCTTTCTTTAATAGTGATTTGTTTCACGCTTTTATTTTTCACCTGGATGATAAGAGATTCACTGTGTGAATTGCATATTAAACAGGGAAGCTATGAGCTGGCAGCATTTTTAGCCTGCAATTTGAAAGAGTAAGAGTCTTCGGCGGGAAATTATTCCCGCCTTTCTTACGGCGTTGCGCATTCTCAATGCACCCAAATTTATTCTTTATAAAAATAATAATAGATTGTATTACGCGATCGATTATTCATTTCCTGAAAAACAAATAAAAAATCCCCGCCAATTGGCAGGGATCTTAGATTCTGTGCTTTTAAGCAGAGATTACAGGCTGGTTACGTTACCAGCTGCCGGGCCTTTAGCGCCGCTTTCGATGGTGAAGGACACTTTCTGACCTTCGTCCAGAGATTTGTAACCATCGTTCTGGATAGCAGAGAAGTGTACGAACACGTCTTTAGAGCCATCGTCAGGAGTGATGAAGCCGAAGCCTTTGTCAGCGTTGAACCATTTTACGATACCAGTCATTTTACCGGACATAGTGTATTACCTTTAATAATTAAGTGTGCCTTTCGGCGATATGGCGTGCTTTACAGATTTTGAAGCGTTAAAGGAATGTGCACTACGAGGGGTATCAACGATAACTCTTGAAGGGACTTGCCTTACTACACTGCTTTAATGGTCTGTACGTCAAACCGTTGATGTGCATTAAGCCACGCATTGAATGGTGATGCAACAATTATTTTCCATATTTATGATTAATTGGTCGGAAAACGGTCCTGTCATCAGGACCGTAAACATCAATACAGTGGATAAAAGTCTATTCCATCAACTGTTTACTTAATGCTGGGTTGGCCTGGATCAGGCGCATCAATTTTAGTTCGGCACTGGAAGGCTTTACGCGTCTGGACTCCCATTCTTTCACCATGGCTACTGATACGCCCAAAACCCGGGCGAAATCATCAATTTTTAACCCTGTCCCTTTACGTAATTGCTCAATTTCGGTACAAGGCGTTGTTCTGTGCGTCAGGGTAATCTTTTGCGTTTCATCTTTAAAAACAATTTGTTCCAGGCTACTCAACAGCTCATGCATTGGATCTTTATATTCCATTGAAAACTCCTCAAATCACACTGCGGGATCGTGAATTTCATCGAAGCTCATTAAGAATAGTCGGGAAAAGCAGACACAGCGGGGAGAAACCCGTGAGTGATTTAAGTATGATTCGATTCAGCTGCTAAGTTGCCGTGACTTATAGTCGCCTAACAATATGATTAATGCCGATATATTTCGTTGCGTCCTGGGATTGTAAAGATTCCGAAAATCTGGCCTACCAAGAGGAGGGAGGGGCTGGCCACAAAAACGCAATAATAATGCCTGTTTTTAACAATAAAACAACAAATTAACTCTTCTTCATTTTCTACATCATTTTCCCAGGAAGATTATGCATAAAGGGTATCCTGTAAGCCTGTCCTGGACTATCCTTGTCAGCGTCAGACACGCGTGTGTCGTTGTGCGCTTTTTTTGGGTGAAAGGAGTAAGAAAATGGCGACAGGAAAGTCCTGCTCTCGCTGGTTTGCGCCTCTTGCGGCGTTATTAATGGTAGTTAGCCTGAGTGGGTGTTTTGATAAAGAAGGCGATCAGCGTAAAGCGTTTATCGACTTCCTGCAGAATACAGTGATGCGTAGCGGTGAACGTCTACCAACCCTGACTGCCGATCAGAAAAAACAGTTTGGTCCTTTTGTCTCTGATTACGCGATCCTGTATGGCTATTCCCAACAGGTTAATCAGGCGATGGATTCCGGTCTGCGTCCGGTTGTAGACAGCGTTAACGCGATTCGCGTACCACAGGATTATGTCACGCAAAGTGGTCCACTGCGTGAAATGAACGGATCTCTGGGCGTACTGGCGCAACAATTGCAAAATGCGAAGTTGCAGGCCGATGCCGCACACTCTGCGCTAAAACAGACCGATGACCTGAAACCGGTCTTTGATCAGGCATTCACTAAAGTAGTGACGACCCCAGCTGATGCGTTGCAACCGCTGATTCCGGCGGCTCAAACGTTTACGCAGCAACTGGTGATGGTGGGGGACTACATCGCTCAACAAGGTACTCAGGTGAGCTTTGTCGCGAATGGCATCCAGTTCCCGACTTCACAGCAGGCGAGTGAATATAACAAACTGATTGCGCCATTACCGGCACAGCATCAGGCGTTTAATCAGGCCTGGACTACGGCAGTTACTGCAACCCAATAAAGAGTAAAAGCCCGAGCGATTATCGGGCTTTACTCCACGCAGTCGCGGCTTAGTCCGCGACGTGCGGATTCACACAGTTCTTCTCAACCTTCCCCTGCAACGCATTAATCAAATTATCCACGGCACAGGCAGCCATGCCATAACGCGTCTCATGAGTGGCTGAACCAATATGCGGTACTGCAACGACATTTGCCATTGAGAGCAACGGCGAATCTACTGGCAATGGCTCTTGTTCGAAGACATCCAGACCAGCGGCGTGAATTTCCCCTTTCTGCAACGCTGCAATCAGCGCATTTTCGTCAACTACCGGGCCACGCCCTGCATTAATGAAAATAGCGGAGGATTTCATTTTGGCGAATTGTTCCGCGCCAAACAGGTGATGAGTTTCTTCAGTTAGCGGCAGGATCAGGCAAACGAAATCTGATTCTTGTAACAGCGTATCCAGATCGCAGTAGCGGGCGTTAAAGCGTTCTTCTGCTTCTTTATGGTGGCGGCGAGCGTTATAGAGAATTGGCATGTTGAAGCCAAAATGCGCGCGCTGTGCCAGCGCCATGCCGATCCGTCCCATCCCGACAATGCCCAGTGTTTTATGGTGAACATCAATGCCGTACCAGTCCGGGCCGATATTGGCGGTCCATTCACCTGCTTTTACGCGTTCTGCTACCTCCACAACCCGGCGAGCGGTAGATAACACCAGCGCCATCAGCGTATCGGCGACGGTTTCTGTTAATACGGTTGGCGTATGCATCAGCAGGATTTTTCGGGCGTTAAGCGCGTCGACATCGAAATTGTCATAGCCGACGGAGATAGTTGATGTGGCACGCAGTTTTGGCATCTTTTCCAGCAATGCGGCATCAACATTCTCGTTTGAACCCAGTAAACCTTCAGCTTCGGCAAAAATCGCCGCGTTTTGTTCGATGGTTTGTGGATTGAGGTTTGCTACCTGGTGAACGGTGAAATGCTCTTGCAGGCGTTGCAGTAGATCATCAGGTAAGGCTTTGTAGAGGATAACGGACGGCTTCATTCTTCTCTCCATTCACTGATAAGGCGATCACCTTAGCCTGAAACATGATGAAGGAAAACTGAAGAATGCCAGGTGATTTCTGCATCACCCGGCATGAAAGGGATTAGAGCGGGCTTAAAGTGATTTCTACGCGGCGGTTTTGCGCTTTTCCTTCTGCGGTGCTGTTGCTGGCGATCGGATTAGCCGGGCCAAGACCCTGAGTACGGATGCGGCTGGCGTCCACGCCCTGGGTGATCAACGCGCTGGCAACGGAATCCGCACGCTGCTGGGAGAGACGCATGTTCAGGTCGTGACCACCCGTGCTGTCGGTGTAACCAATCACGTTAACCGCTGTTTTCGGATACTCTTTCAGCACCATTGCCACGCCAGTCAGCGTGTTAGCACCAGCCGGTTTCAGAGTTGCGCTGCTGCTGTCAAAGGTCACATTGTTCGGCATGTTAAGGATAATGTTGTCCCCGCTACGGGTTACGCTAACGCCGGTGCCGCGCATTTTGTCACGCAGCTTCGCTTCCTGCACATCCATGTAATAACCAACACCGCCGCCCAGGGCCGCGCCAGCGGCTGCGCCAATAAGCGCACCTTTACCGCGATCTTTCTTCGAAGAAGAGAGTGCGCCAATACCCGCGCCAACGAGAGAGCCCAGACCTGCACCGATAGCAGATTTACCTGCTTCACGTTCGCCGGTGTAAGGGTTAGTTGTACAGCCAGATACCGCCAGAGCGCCGCTCACGACGGCAGCAATAAGATAAACACGTTTCTTCATTGTTAATCCTTAATAACCTTTTTATTCTTGTTCACGGGTGCCGTGGCGGGAGATTATGCCGTGTGAACATGAAGATTATTCCTGGGAATACTCGGAAATTTGTAAGTAATATTTAACTGCTCAATACATCTAACCTTTCAGGAGCCTTCGGTTTGGCCAATTCATCCTCACGTTATTCCGTTCTTACTGCCGCCCACTGGGGACCCATGCTGGTTGAAACCGACGGCGAAACCGTGTTTAGCTCGCGTGGCGCGTTAGCAACAGAGCTGGAAAACTCCTTGCAGAGCGCGGTTCGCGACCAGGTTCACAGCAATACGCGGGTGCGATTTCCAATGGTGCGCAAAGGCTTTCTCGCGTCTCCAGAAACCCCACAAGGCATTCGTGGGCAGGATGAATTTGTTCGCGTGAGTTGGGATGAGGCGCTGGAGCTCATCCACCATCAACATAAACGTATTCGTGATGCTTATGGACCGGAGTCGATTTTTGCTGGTTCCTACGGCTGGCGTTCAAACGGTGTATTGCATAAAGCGTCAACTTTATTACAACGCTATATGGCGCTGGCAGGCGGTTATACCGGACATCTGGGGGATTATTCGACCGGCGCGGCACAGGCGATCATGCCGTATGTCGTGGGGGGTAGCGAAGTCTATCAGCAGCAGACCAGCTGGCCGCTGGTGCTGCAACATAGCGATGTGGTGGTGCTGTGGAGTGCTAACCCTCTAAATACGCTGAAAATTGCGTGGAATGCGTCCGATGAGCAGGGGCTTTCTTATTTTTCCGCATTGCGTGATAGCGGGAAAAAACTGATCTGTATTGATCCCATGCGATCGGAAACCGTCGATTTCTTTGGCGATAAAATGGAGTGGATAGCGCCACATATGGGCACCGATGTGGCATTAATGCTGGGGATCGCCCATACGCTGGTGAAAAACGGCTGGCACGATGAGGCGTTTCTGGCGCGTTGCACCACGGGTTATGACATCTTCGCTTCTTATTTGCTGGGTGAGAACGATGGAATAGCGAAAACCGCCGAATGGGCGGCGGAGATTTGTGGCATTTCAGCGGAGAAAATTCGCGAGCTGGCGGCTATTTTCCACCAAAACACTACGATGCTGATGGCGGGATGGGGAATGCAGCGCCAGCAGTTTGGTGAGCAAAAACACTGGATGATCGTCACGCTGGCGGCAATGTTGGGGCAAATCGGCACACCCGGTGGCGGTTTTGGCCTTTCTTACCATTTTGCTAATGGCGGCAATCCGACCCGCCGCGCTGCGGTGCTCTCTTCCATGCAGAGTAGTTTGCCTGGCGGCACCGATGCAGTAGATAAAATCCCCGTTGCCCGTATCGTTGAAGCATTAGAAAACCCCGGTGGCGCATATCAACACAACGGCATGAACCGACATTTTCCGGATATTCGTTTTATCTGGTGGGCGGGCGGCGCCAACTTTACTCATCATCAGGATACTAACCGCTTGATCCGCGCCTGGCAAAAACCAGAGCTGGTGGTGATATCTGAATGCTTCTGGACGGCGGCGGCGAAACACGCCGATATTGTCCTCCCTGCAACCACCTCGTTTGAGCGTAATGATCTCACTATGACCGGAGATTACAGCAATCAGCATCTGGTGCCGATGAAACAAGTGGTGCCACCGCGTGATGAAGCACGTAATGATTTTGATGTTTTTGCTGAATTAAGCGAACGGTGGGAAAAGGGCGGTTATGCGCGATTTACGGAAGGAAAAAGTGAGCTGCAATGGCTGGAAACGTTTTATAACGTCGCCCGGCAGCGTGGGGCAAGTCAGCAGGTACAATTGCCGCCATTTGATGAATTTTGGGAAGCCAACCAATTAATTGAGATGCCGGAAAACCCAGACAGTGAGCGGTTTATTCGCTTCGCCGATTTCTGCCGCGATCCGCAGGCTCATCCGTTAAAAACCGCCAGCGGCAAGATTGAAATATTCTCGCAGCGCATTGCGGATTATGGTTACCGGGATTGTCCGGGACATCCAACGTGGCTGGAGCCGGATGAGTGGCAGGGCAATGCCGAACCGGAACAGTTGCAGGTACTTTCTGCTCACCCGGCACATCGTCTGCACAGTCAGCTGAATTACAGTTCTCTACGCGAATTGTATGCGGTGGCAAATCGTGAACCTGTCACCATTCACCCAGAGGATGCGCGGGCGCGCGGCATACAAGATGGCGATACAGTTCGGGTGTGGAACTCGCGCGGGCAAATCCTTGCCGGAGCAGTCATTAGCGAAGGTATTAAGCCAGGCGTGATTTGTATTCACGAAGGTGCATGGCCAGATCTGGATTTATCTGCTGGCGGCATTTGTAAAAATGGTGCGGTTAACGTGCTAACTAAAGACCTTCCCAGCTCGCGGCTGGGGAATGGCTGTGCGGGTAACACGGCGCTGGCGTGGCTGGAAAAATATAATGGCCCGAAGCTGTCGCTTACGGCGTTTGATCCGCCTGCCAATCCATAATCCAGGTAGGGAGTTGGGTTTCCTCCTGCCATGCGCAGTCGACAATATGAAACCCCTGCGCATGGTAAAAATCTAGCGCCGGTTGGTTTTTTTGATAAACCTCCAGCAACAAATGGGGATGGCGCTGCTGTACATATTGCATCAGCGCCTTACCGATACCGCGCCTGATGGCCTTCGGTGCAACGAACATTGCTGCCAGAAATCGTCCCTCCATAATGCTGACAAAACCGAGAAATTCACCATCGTCTTCCCACACCCAGTTTTGCGCGTTGGCAAGATATGCATCACGTACCAGCGGAATGCAGTCACGCCAATAGCTTGTTTCTATAAAGGGATGTCCCCAGCTTGTGCTTTCCAGCCATAACTCCAGAATCGCGGGCAGTTCCGAACGTTGCGCTTCCCGAATCATGTTTTGTTCTCCGGATGGCAACAGCAGCTAACCACATGATCATTCACCAGCCCACATGCCTGCATAAAGGAGTAACAAATCGTCGAGCCAACAAACTTAAAGCCGCGTTTTTTCAGAGCCTTGGAGAGCGCGTCGGAGGCGGGCGTTGAAGTAGGGATTTCGCTCAATGTTCTGGCTTGTGTCACTTGTGGCTGGTGGTTTACGAACGACCAGACAAAGTCGGCAAACGGTTCGCCGTTTTGCTCCATTTGCAGGTAAGCGCGCGCATTGCCGATAATGGCCTGGATTTTTCCACGATGGCGAATAATCCCGGCATCCTGTACCAGTCTTTCGATATCGTCTTCCTCCATTGCCGCAACCTTGACGGGATCAAACTGATGAAAACAAGCGCGATAATTTTCACGTTTTTTGAGGACGGTAATCCAGGATAACCCAGCCTGTTGTCCTTCAAGGCAGATCATTTCGAACAGTTTTTTACTGTCGGTTTCAGGCACGCCCCACTCATTATCGTGGTAGGCAATATAAAGTGGATCCTGACTCACCCAGCCGCAACGTTCCATACTTTCCCTCGTTATATACCCGGTCGTAAAAATTTCACCTGCTTTTCTTGACGCATCGGTGAAAAAGTCAATATTTAATACAGGGCTAATATGCCCGATATCCTTCATACAATGACAATAATATCGCCGAATTCGGCTCTTTCCTGGAGTCGTGTTAATGATCATAAAAAAATGCGGTGGCCACTGGACGTTAAGTTTGCTGGCGAGCGTTGTAACCAGTTCTCTTTTTCTCAACACAGCTTATGCCTGGCAACAAGAATATATCGTTGATACGCAGCCTGGGCATACTACGGAGCGTTATACCTGGGATAGCGATCACCAACCTGATTACAATGATATTTTGTCGCAACGTATTCAAAGTAGCCAAAGGGCGCTGGGACTGGAAGTCAATCTGGCGGAGGATACGCCTGCGGATGTGACCAGTAGTATGAGTATGGGCTGGAATTTCCCTTTATATGAACATGTTACAACAGGCCCAGTCGCCGCATTGCATTATGATGGTACGACCAATTCGATGTATAACGAGTTTGGCGACAGCACTGCAACATTGACCGATCCGTTATGGCATGCCAGCGTCAGTACATTAGGCTGGCGTGTTGATTCCCGGCTTGGTGATTTTCGTCCCTGGGCGCAAATCAGCTATAACCAGCAATTTGGCGAGAATATCTGGAAGGCTCAATCAGGCCTGAGCCGCATGACGGCGACAAATCAGAACGGCAACTGGCTTGATGTGACGGTGGGAGCCGATATGTTGCTTAATCCAAATATTGCCGCTTATGCCGCGTTATCTCAGGCAGAAAACAGCAACAATAATAATGATTATTTGTATAGCATGGGCGTTAGCGCCAGATTTTAACTTGTCATTTACAATTCAAGGCCGTGTATAACAATCATTGTGCTGATAGTGGGTACTAACTGACATAATTATTATTGCGGTGAATATTTGTCACGTCATTCATTCCTGAACTAAGGCATTTCATTCCGTTCTGATGGCATTTCATGCCGTTTTTCCCCTGGCATAAAGTGCACTTCGATATGGTTGTCGGCAGAGACCTTTCCTTTTTATTAATGCAGGAACACTGCCATGACACCTTCCAACTATCAACGTACGCGCTGGCTGACGCTTATCGGTACTATTATTACCCAGTTTGCCCTGGGGTCGGTTTATACCTGGAGCCTGTTTAACGGTGCACTTTCCGCCAAACTAGATGCACCGGTAAGCCAGGTGGCATTTTCTTTTGGCCTGTTGAGTCTGGGACTGGCAATTTCTTCTTCTGTCGCGGGAAAATTACAGGAACGTTTTGGCGTTAAACGCGTCACTATGGCTTCAGGTATTTTGCTGGGATTAGGCTTCTTCCTGACCGCGCATTCCAACAACCTGATGATGCTGTGGCTGAGTGCCGGTGTGCTGGTCGGTCTGGCAGATGGCGCGGGTTACTTGCTGACGCTCTCTAACTGCGTGAAGTGGTTCCCGGAACGTAAAGGTTTGATCTCCGCATTCGCCATTGGTTCCTATGGCCTGGGTAGCCTGGGTTTCAAATTTATCGACACGCAACTGCTGGAAACGGTCGGTCTGGAAAAAACCTTTATAATTTGGGGTGCGATTGCGCTGGTGATGATTGTTTTTGGTGCGACCTTAATGAAAGATGCGCCGAAACAGGAAGTCAAAACCCATAATGGTGTGGTGGAAAATGATTTCACTCTGGCAGAGTCGATGCGAAAACCACAATACTGGATGTTAGCGGTGATGTTCCTGACTGCCTGCATGAGCGGTCTGTATGTAATTGGGGTGGCGAAAGATATCGCCCAGAGTCTGGCGCATCTTGATGCAATTTCCGCAGCCAATGCAGTGACGGTTATTTCTATTGCTAACCTTTCTGGTCGTCTGGTGTTGGGTATTCTGTCTGACAAAATTGCCCGTATTCGGGTCATCACCATTGGACAGGTAGTTTCGCTGGTGGGCATGGCGGCACTGCTGTTCGCTCCACTCAATGCGTTAACGTTCTTCGCAGCGATTGCCTGCGTGGCCTTTAACTTCGGCGGTACAATCACGGTGTTCCCGTCACTGGTCAGCGAGTTCTTTGGACTTAATAATCTGGCGAAAAACTACGGTGTAATTTACCTCGGTTTCGGTATTGGTAGTATTTGCGGCTCGATTATTGCCTCACTGTTTGGCGGTTTCTATGTGACCTTCTACGTGATTTTCGCCCTGCTGATTCTGTCTCTGGCACTTTCTACGACTATTCGCCAACCAGGACTCAGAGCGTTTCGTGAGGTGCATGGTTAAGTTTGGCGACTGGTTTCAGTCTCGTCCTGAGATAGAGTGGCACATTTTTCACCGTGAATGAGCCAATGTATCAAAACAATTCAGGATGAGTCATTGATAAAGTTGGGGCCAGTTAGCTGGCCCTTTTAAGTGTTCAATTAATGAAAGTCTCCTTTCATACTTGCATTTTTGTAAATTTGTGCTTCATGCACACTCTTTCCCCACACTTTTTCCCTTTGCTGTGGTCTACTTATTCGCGCGTGTAGATTTTACTTATCTGGCTACCTCCGCACTTTTCCCCTGCCGGGCCTGAAAAGCCGCTAAGCAGGGTGTTATCACCTGTTTGTCCAGGGTTTGTTTGCATGAGATATATCAAAACGATAACGCAGCAAAAGCTAAGCTTTTTGCTCGCTGTCTATATTGGTTTGTTTATGAATTGCGCAGTCTATTTCCGTCGGTTTGATGGTTACGCGCATAACTTCACTTTTCTTAATGGTGTCTCGGCGGTTATCGAACTGGCAGGGACGGTTCTGGCAACCTTCTTCTTTTTACGCTTAATTTCACTCTTTGGCAGAACGGCCTGGAAAGTGCTGGCTTCATTGCTGGTGCTGATTTCTGCCGGAGCCAGTTACTACATGACATTTATGAACGTCATGATTGGCTACGGGATTGTCGCTTCGGTGATGACCACCGACATCGACCTGTCGAAAGAAGTGGTTGGCTGGACACTTATCGCATGGGTTGTACTGGTGAGTATTATCCCGTTGCTCTTTATCTGGATGAACCGCTCACAAGACACCTTCTGGCGTCAGCTTTGTACCCCGAAAACACGCTGGCGTAGCGCGCTTACTGTGCTGTTAGCGGGCTTGCTGGTATGGGGCCCAATCCGTCTTATGGATGTAGCACAAAAGCGTGCAGACCGCATGGCTGGGGTGGATATGCCAAGTTATGGCGGGGTGCTGGCGAACTCTTATTTACCCTCGAACTGGCTTTCTGCGCTGGGTCTGTACGCCTGGGCGCAAGTGGATGAATCTTCTGACAATCGTTCGTTGATGAATCCGGCGAAAAAATTCACCTATACCCCGACGCAAAATCTCGACGACACCTATGTGATTTTCATTATTGGTGAAACCACGCGTTGGGATCATATGGGGATGCTGGGTTACGAGCGTGATACCACGCCGAAGCTGGCGAAAGAGAAAAATCTGGTGATGTACCGTGGTTATTCTTGCGATACTGCGACTAAATTATCACTACGCTGTATGTTTGTTCGTGAGGGCGGAACGGAAGATAACCCTCAACGTACGCTCAAAGAGCAGAACGTATTTGCGGTTCTCAAGCAGTTGGGTTTTAGCTCTGATTTGTACGCCATGCAGAGCGAGATGTGGTTCTACAGCAATACCATGGCTGACAACATTGCCTACCGTGAGCAAATCGCGGCTGAGCCACGTAACCGTGGGAAAGCGGTAGACGACATGTTGCTGGTTAATGAAATTGAACGTTCTCTGGAGAAAAAACCAGAAGGTAAGCATCTGATTGTGCTGCATACCAAAGGGTCGCACTACAACTATACTCAGCGTTATCCACGTGAGTTTGCCCAGTGGAAGCCAGAGTGTTATGCAATTGATCGCAAATGTCCAAGAGCGCCGATGATTAACTCATACGATAACTCCATTACCTACGTAGATCATTTTATCGACTCGGTGATCGACAGATTCCGCGATAAGAAGGCCATTATTTTCTATGCAGCGGATCACGGTGAGTCGATTAACGAGCGTGAGCACTTGCATGGTACACCACGCGAATATGCACCACCGGAGCAGTTCCGCGTACCGATGATGGTCTGGATGTCAGATAAATATCTGGAAAATCCGGCCAATGCGCAGGCATTCGCGCAGTTGAAAAAAGAAGCCGATATGAAAGTACCGCGCCGTCACGTAGAGCTGTACGACACCATCATGGGCTGTCTCGGCTATACTTCACCGGATGGTGGAATTAACGAAAACAACAACTGGTGTCACATCCCACAGGCGAAGGCTGTTGTGGCTAACTAAACGGCCTGCTGACTTTCTCGCCGATCAAAAGGCATTTTGCTATTAAGGGATTGACGAGGGCGTATCTGCGCAGTAAGATGCGCCCCGCATTCGGTGATTGGCGCAGCCTGGTAGCGCACTTCGTTCGGGACGAAGGGGTCGGAGGTTCGAATCCTCTATCACCGACCAATTTAGAAAAACCAGCCTACGGGCTGGTTTTTTGCTTTCTGCGGTCTGAAGAGGATGAGAACCTCCGGGGGCAGTGAGGTTCGACTCGACGTAGGCCTGATAAGACGCGCCAGCGTCGCATCAGGCAAATGTGCCAGCCCATTGTCGGATGCGGCGTGAACACCTTATTCGACCTACACATCACACATTTCCCTGCCAAATTTGCGCCCCATATCTCACTATCCATTAACGGATTTGTGACAGAAACCATTGTCTTTTTTTATATTTGCTTAAATCTATTATTGCGTTACTTATGGCTGGCGCTGGCATTTTCCGCTGTGCGTTTTAGCGTTCATGGTATTAATCGCTCAGATATCCACCTTTTCCTCAGATTTTTTTCATTAAATGCATAAAACTTAATCACTAGACTGGCCCCCTGAATCTCCAGACAACCAATATCACTTAAATAAGTGATAGTC